>CAYJHO010000018.1:0-35344 GCA_964369945.1 uncultured Lachnospiraceae bacterium | reverse complement strand
CATTGGATGAAAATAATTTCAGAAGAGCTAAAGTGATTAATTCCTTAATGAAAATCCATGACATCGTATATTATTCAGCGGAAGATGTGGAAGAAGAAGTATTTAGAGCAGCCCTAATGGAAGCTCATCCTATTGTAAAAGCAGAACTTTCCAAGAAAAACTCTGAGTCAGCTCCAATGGCTGGTTTAATTGGACATTCTCATATGGATACCGCATGGTTATGGACCATTGATGAAACCATTAAGAAATGTGCAAGAACTTACTCTAACCAGTTAAGCTTAATGGAACAATATGATGAATATAAATTTGTACAATCATCAGCATACCATACAGAAGTATTAAGAAAACACTACCCAGCCTTATTTGAGAAAATCCGTGGCGCAGTTAAAACAGGCAAATATGAGCCAAACGGAGCGGTATGGGTAGAGTGTGACTGTAATATCCCAAGTGGTGAGTATATGGCTAGACAATTCGTTTGGGGACAGTTATTTACACAAAAGTATTTTGACTACACTTCCGATAGTTTCTGGTTACCAGATACCTTTGGCTACAGTGCAGCAATTCCACAAATTATGAAGCAATGTGATGTAGATTATTTCTTAACTACAAAAATGGCTTGGGGCGATACCACAACCTTCCCATACGATAGTTTTATTTGGAAAGGCATGGATGGTACTGAGGTATTGGCTCACTTTAATAAGACACATGTATGGCCAGATGCAGAAAATGCAATTAGCTATGTGGTAGATGGAAGAAGTGATAATAATAGCATCAAAGAAAAAACAGTTACCGATAAGAGATTGATTTCTTACGGATTTGGTGATGGTGGCGGTGGTCCACAATTTGAAATGATTGAAATGGCTAGAAGGATTGAGGATTTAGAAGGCGTACCTAAGACAAAGCATATGACCGTAAGTGATTTTATGAAGGAAATGGAAGCTGAAATGGTAAATCCATCGACTCATAGTGGAGAACTTTACTTAGAGTTACACCGTGGAACTTTAACTAACCAACATCAAATCAAAAGAAATAACCGCCTAGGAGAAATTGCACTACATAACATGGAGTACTTAACGGTTCGTGATGCAGTAAATGCAGGTGTAGAGGCAAGTGGAGCATCTGTAAATCCTTTTACAGAAATGTTGCTCGTAAATCAATTCCACGATATCTTACCAGGAACTTGTATCCCGGAAGCCAATAAACAATCCGTACGTGAGATGAGTCAATTAGTAGAAGATGTTACTGCTAAATGTGAAGAAATGGTTTCTAATACAGAAGCAGACTTTATTTCACTTACTAACACTACCTCTTTTGCAAGAGAAGATGTAATCTACGTTCCTTATGTAGAAGGTAACTATGTAGATGCACCAAACCAACAAGTAATCGAAACCATAGAAGGTAAAAAGATGTTAGCTCTTTCTGGAGTATCTATGGATGCATTTAGTTCAAAATCACTAGCAGTGGTTTCTAAGTTAGAAGAAAAGGCAAGTGCATTTACTATCAATGAAAATGTAGTAGAAACACCATTTGCTATCATTGTTTTTGATGAAAATGGTTATATTTCTTCTATGAGAGATAAAGCTAACTTTAATAAAGAATTAGTAGATAGTAACGGCTATGCTTTCAATACTTTATTATTCGGTGAAGAAGTACCTTGTGCATGGGACTGTTGGGATATAGATTATGATTCTTTCTCTAAATTAAAACCAGCTACTAGAAAAAGCTCAGAAATCATTTCTAATGGTTGTGTGGAATTAAGAATTAGAAATACTTATCAATTAAGTGCAAAGTCAAGCTTAGTACAAGATGTAATTCTTTATGCAAATAGTCCGATGATACGTTTTGAAACAAAAATGGATTGGAATGATCACCACAGATTATTAAAAGCAGCCTTTGATACTTCATTGTTTGTAACAGAAGCTAGACACGAAATTCAATTCGGACATGTTAAGAGACCTACCACACAAAATACAGATGCAGAAAAGGCAAAATTCGAAGTTTGTGCTCATAAGTTCAGTGATATGTCAGAAAACAGATATGGTATTTCTTTATTAAACGATAGTAAATACGGATTATCTGCCATTGGAAATAGTATGTGGTTAACACTACATAAAGGCGGAAATCGTCCTGACTATACAGGGGACTTTGGAACCCACATTTGTAGTTATGCAATTTTACCACACAACACAGGATTTACTACAGACTCTGTTATTAAGCCTGCTTACTTATTCAACTACGCTCCAGTGATAGGACAAGGGAAATTAGAACAAGCTAGTATGCTACAAGTGAGCCATGACCATGTAGTTGTAGAAACCATTAAGCCTTGCGAAGAAACACAAAATGCATATATTGTACGTCTTTACGAAGCAGAAGGAACTAGTGGTGTTACCAAGGTAACCGTACCTGGAGCTAAGAAAATCCAAGTAACTAATATGTTAGAGCAAAAAGAAATAGATATGGTATCCGGCGAAGAAATCACCTTAAGCTTTAGACCATTTGAAATTAAAACTTGCAAAGTATTCTATTAATTTAGGAGTGAGTATGTCGAACAAAGATAGAGCAAAAGCACTAGTGTCTCAAATGACACTAGCAGAAAAAGTATCACAATTACAATATGATGCACCAGCCATTGAACATTTAGGCTTAAAGGCCTACAACTGGTGGAATGAGTGTCTGCACGGCGTAGGTCGTGCAGGGACTGCAACTGTATTCCCTCAAGCCATTGGTATGGCGGCAAGTTTCAACAAAGAACTTATGTATGAAGTAGCTACCGCTATTTCAGATGAAGCTAGAGCAAAGTACAACGAATACAAAAGCTTAGGTCAAACAGAAATATATCAAGGACTTACCTTTTGGTCACCGAATATCAACATTTTTCGTGATCCGCGCTGGGGAAGAGGACATGAGACCTATGGAGAAGATCCACATCTAACTTCTGAAATGGGGATCGCATTTATTAAAGGTTTACAAGGAGATGATGCTAAGCATAGAAAATTAGATGCTACGATTAAACATTTCTATGTACATAGTGGTCCTGAACATGGAAGACACGGATTTGATTCCATCGTGAGCCAAGAAGACATTGATCACACCTATATTGTAGCCTTTAAGAATTGTATTGAACAAGCAAAGCCTGCTGCAGTCATGGGTGCATATAATGCAGTAAATGGTGAGCTGTGCTGTGGCAGTAGCTACTTAATTCAAGAAGTACTAAGAGATCAGCTAGGATTTGAAGGTTATTACGTATCCGACTGTGGAGCTATTTGTGATTTCCATGAATTCCACAAATTCACCTCAAATCAAGCAGAAAGTGCTGCACTAGCAGTAAAGAGTGGCTGTGATTTAAACTGCGGTAATGCCTATCGTTATTTAAAAACTGCGGTTGCTTCTGGACTCATAAGCGAAGAGGAGATTACCATCTGCTGTGAGAGACTTATGGAAGCTAGATATGATTTGGGAATGATGGATGAAGATTGTGTTTACGATAGCATTACCATGGATGTAGTAGAATGTGAAAAGCATACAAATATCAATCGTGAAATGGCAAGAGAGAGCATTGTTCTATTGAAAAACAACAATATCTTACCACTTTCAAAAGAGTGGAAGAGCATTGCTGTTATTGGACCAAATGCAGATGATAAAGTTGTTTTACTTGGAAACTATAATGGAACTCCTTCTAGGTACACCACCTTACTACGTGGTATACAAGAGGCAGCAGATGAGGTTGGAATTAAAGTAAATTATGCTACAGGCTGTCATTTAGTAAAACCAACCGAAGCCTTTGTTGATCAAATAGTGAATCCTTACGCAGAAGCTGTTTTAGCTGCAAAAAGAAGTGATGTTGTGATTATGTGTATGGGATTAAATCCTTTGATTGAGGGAGAAGAAGGGGATGCATATAATGCAGATTTAAGCGGAGACAAACCTGATATTGAATTGCCAAAGGTGCAAAGAGAGATGTATGAAGCCGTAAAAGCTACTGGAACTCCTATTGTCTTTGTTAACGTAAGTGGAAGTTGTATTAACTTAAAGGATCAAGATACGAACTGTGAAGCTGTAGTACAATGCTTCTACCCAGGAGCAGAAGGTGGAAGCGCACTAGCAGATATTTTATTTGGAAAAGTATCTCCATCTGCAAGATTGCCGATTACTTTTTACGAAAACTTAGATAATTTCCCTGCTATTTCTGATTATAGTATGAAAAATCGTACTTACAGATTTTATGAAGGAAGCCCAGTGTATTCCTTTGCACATGGCCTTAGCTATACCAATATAACAGAAGATTGGACCAACGATAATACAGTTATATTAAACAATACAGGGAACTATGACACGAAATACGTAGTCTTACAATACAAAGATTCAAGCAAAAGAGAATTGATTTCTTTTAAAAATGTATTTCTAAAATCAAAGGAATGTACCAAGGTACAATTTTAAAAAAGGGTTGCATTAAGCTCATTCTTGCACTATACTTATTTTAAGTCGAATAGACCCACCAAGTACAGGAGGTGCTGAAATGATTAAGGCAACAAGCTGTGGCGGTGTGGTAATTTTTAGAGGTAAGATCCTATTGTTGTACAAGAATTACAACAATAAAAGTGAAGGATGGGTACTACCAAAGGGAACTGTAGAATCAGGCGAAGATTATAAAGAAACAGCATTAAGAGAAGTATTAGAAGAGTCAGGAGCTCATGCATCTATTGTAAAATATATAGGAAAGAGTGAGTATTCTTTTAATGTACCAGAAGATACCATACAAAAGGAAGTCCACTGGTACCTTATGATGGCTGACAGCTATTACAGCAAACCACAACGCGAGGAGTATTTTGTGGACTCTGGATTTTATAAGTTTCATGAAGCATACCATTTATTGCGTTTCCCTAATGAAAAGCATATATTAGAGCGCGCATATGAAGAATATGTGGAGTTGAAGAAAAAGAAAGTTTGGGGATCCAAAAAATACTTCTAAAATGAAAAACGACAGATAAAATCTGTCGTTTTTATCTTAGTGAAGGAGTTGTTATGAAGATTGCATCTAGTGATTTTATCTTGTTATATCATCCAAAAGGGCATTTAGAAGTGGTACAAGGCATTATGTGGAATCGTTTCTACTATACAACGCCTAAAGGTATTATAGTAGAAATTACAAATTCTAAAGATGACTGCTTTGAATTGATTCGGCAGATTTTCCATGCTATTTACGTTGAGAAACACTTCCAAACAGTAGAGGAATACGTAACAAAGCGAGTGGAGGATATTCATGCTAATTAATATACTTGTAGGCATTTTACTTACTATTTTAGCTTTGTGTGCCCTGTTACTTTTTGTTCCCATTTATTATACGGCTCATGCCTACCGAAAAGAAGAGGATATGAAAGTAAACGTTCGAGCTCATTTTCTGTATCCACTCATACTGTTTACCGCATACTACGAACAAGGCTTTATCACCAAACTAAGAATTTTGGGTATCCCCCTAAAGATTCCGAAAAAAAAGGAAAAGAAACCAAAAACTAATAAGCAGCCAGAGATCAACTTACAACAAACTTTTAGTGCTCCCAAAACAGAAGTTCTAGAAGAAGCAGCAACAAGTGTTCCACAAGAAGCAGAAACACCAAGAAAAGCTCCTGTGTTAGATCAAATAATAGGTTATTATCAACTCTATGACCAAAACAAAGATTTGGTTTTGGGATTATGTAAAAAGATAATCAAAGAATTACGAAAATTAAAACCTAAGACCTTACGGATATCGTTACAGTTAGGTACAGGTTCTGCTGATACAACAGCCTATATAATCGCTATTACTCAAGTAATAGAACAATACCTTCCCTGCCAACTAACCTTAGAACCAGATTGGTTGGAGAGTCGTTATGATGGCACTGTGCTACTAAAGGGGAAGTTAAGAGTGTTTACCATTCTGATCATAGGCTTAAAACTATATAAAGATGAACAATGTCAAAAACTGATAAGTAATTTAGGAGGAAGAAAGCGTGAGTAATAAAATCGATGAAATGTTAGGTACTTTGATAGAAGGATTAGATGGCGTATTATCTGCAAAAACAGTAGTAGGCGATGCTACCCAGATAGGAGAAACGATTATTGTTCCTCTTGTGGATGTGAGTTTTGGTATTGGTGTAGGCAGTACTACAAAACGTCAAGACAAAGATGGGAAATCAGGAGATGCTGGCGGTATTACAGGGAAAATGAGCCCAAGTGCCGTATTGGTTATTCAAAATGGAGTTACTAGACTAGTAAATGTTAAGGCAACTGATAATGTATCTAGAGCCCTTGATTTAATTCCTGAAATTATGGAGAAGTTGAAACCTTCCAAAAAAGAAGTTTCTGATGAAGTGGCAGTGGAAGTTGCCTTTGAAGATATGGATAATACAGAAAAAACAGAATAAAAGTCATGTTATAACCCTTCTTACATATATTACTATAAGAGTAATTTTATAAGAAGGGTATTTTTATGAATAGATGTATTGGGTTAATAGCATTTTTTATTGCTGTAGGAATGCTTTTGATGTTACTTATTGTAAATAAATTAGTAGGGCTCATTATAATAGCGTTACTTTTATTACTAGGATATAATTGTTTCCAAATAAAATAGCCTGTCTTTCGACAGGCCCGATGTTATTCGCAATTATGCTCTTTCTACTAATCCAGATCTTAAACAACTAGTACAAACGTTTAATTTCTTAGAAGCTCCATTCACATTACATTTAACACTTTTAACATTTGAATTCCAAATTTTATTAGTCTTTCTATTGGAATGGCTTACAGCATTACCAAAATGAACACCTTTGCTACAGATTTCACATTTAGCCATTTTCGACACCTCCTTGCGATTCTTAAATCAAATACTACTGTATTATACATGAACTGATTACAAAAATCAAATCTTTTTTTCAAAAGTTTAAAATTTTCTTTTCTTTTTGCTTTAAAAAGGGTATAATAGTCACTAGCGAAGAGTTTGTTTTTCAATCAGGAGGTATGTAAAATGAAAGAAACATCTATTGATACTTATATGGGAAGCATTAAAATTGATCGAGATGTTCTAGCAGGATATGCAGGTGCAATTGCTACAGAATGTTTTGGTATTGTTGGAATGGCAGGAGTAAATGTGAAAGACAATTTAGTACAATTGCTTCGCAAGGAATCCATGACTAGAGGAATTAACATTTCCGTTCATAACAATAAAATTGATGTCGATTTTCATGTAATCGTAAGTTATGGAGTCAGCATCGTAGCCGTATGTGAAGTACTCATAGAATCTGTGAAGTACAAACTACAACAATATACTGGAATGCAAGTAGATAAAGTCAATGTATATGTTGAAGGCGTTAAAGTGATAGATTAAGGAGGAGTGCGTTTACTATGAATACAATTAACGCACAGTTGTTAGCAAAAATGTTTTTAGCTGGTGCTAAGAACTTAGAGTGCAAAAAAGACTGGTTAAATGAAATGAATGTGTTTCCTGTTCCAGATGGTGATACAGGGACCAATATGTCAATGACAGTTATGGCTGCGGCAAAGGAAGTTGCTGCGATCGAAGACCATACCATGGAAAAAGTAACAAAAGCAATTTCTTCCGGTTCCCTAAGAGGTGCCCGTGGAAATTCAGGAGTTATTTTATCTCAATTATTCAGAGGCTTTACCAAAGTGGTATCTGAAACAGAGAACATAGAAATAGAAACTATGGCACATGCCTTAGAAAAAGCAGTAGAGACTGCTTATAAAGCAGTTATGAAACCAAAGGAAGGTACCATATTAACGGTAGCCAAAGGAGCTAGTACAAAAGCAAGAGAACTAGCGGATTCTGGTTGCACAGAAATGGATGTTTTTTTACTAGAAGTAATTCAACACGCTACCTTTGTATTAGGACAGACCCCAGAAATGTTGCCTGTATTAAAACAAGCAGGCGTAGTGGATGCGGGAGGACAAGGTTTCGTTGAGGTTTTACAAGGCTGGTATGATGCTTATACAGGAAAAGAAGTGGACTATAGCATAGAGATAGAATACAGCCCTACCGTAAGCCACTTTACTACCACAGTAGTAGAGGAAGATATTACCTTTGGCTATTGTACTGAATTTTTCATACATTTGAGTGCTGTGTTTAATCACCAAGCAGAAGTAGACTTTAAAGAATATCTTGAATCCATTGGAGATTCTATTGTAGTAGTAGCAGACGATGAAATCGTTAAGATACATGTCCATACCAATGACCCGGGCTTAGCAATTCAAAGAGCACTCAGTTATGGGCAATTGTCTGGCCTTAAAATTGATAATATGAGACTGCAACATGCACAAAATCACACTCCACCTAGTTTTACAAAAGAAATGAAAAAATATGGCTTTATTAGCGTGTCCGTAGGCGCTGGTTTGGATGAAATTTTCAAAAGCCTAGGCGTAGATGTTGTCATTGAAGGTGGCCAAACTATGAATCCTTCTACAGAAGATATGCTACATGCCATCGAGAAAGTGGATGCTGAGAATATTTTCATCTTCCCTAATAATAGCAATATTATTTTGGCAGCAAACCAAGCAATGCATTTAACCGAAGACAAAAACATCATCGTGATTCCAAGCAAAACAGTACCCCAAGGGATTACAGCTTTGATTAATTTTGCAGAAGGCTTAGAACCTAGTGACAATGAGGAAACTATGGTACAGGAAATACAGAATGTGAAGACTGGCTCTGTTACTTATGCAGTTCGTGATACCAAGATTGACGACAAAGAAATCAAAATTGGGGATTATATGGGAATCGGAGATTCTGGCATACTATCCGTAGGACGAGAAATGGATGAGGTTATCTTTTCCATGGTGGAACAAATGATTGCAGAAGACTCTGAGTTACTTAGTATCTATTATGGAGAAGAGATTACAAGCGAACATGCAGAACAACTAAGTGCTATGCTAGAAGAAAAGTACCCAGATTTAGATGTAGATTTACAAGATGGTGGACAGCAAGTTTACTACTATATTATATCAATCGAATAATTGTGAGGACAGAATGGATTTTGCAAATAACGTTCTTAGTATCAAAGGGGTTGGCGAAAAAAGCGCCAACCTTTTTCTAAAATTAGATATCTGTAGTATCAAAGATCTTATGCACTATGTTCCAAGAGATTATGAATACATACAAGATGTGGTATCCATTGACCAGCTAGAAGAGAAGAAAGTACAAGCGGTACGCTGTGTCGTAAGTCAGGTATTACCTGCAAAGAAAATTAGAAACTTAAGTATCACGAATGTAGTGGTAAGAGATTCCAGTGGAATGCTAACTCTCACCTTCTTTAATCAGGCCTATATCAAAAACGTACTAAAGCCTGGTGCAAGTTTTATATTCAGAGGACTTTGCCAGAAGAAATCAGGGCAATGTAAGTTAGAACAAGTATCTATGTATAACCAAAGCCAATGGGAACAGTTGTGCGGAAAGTTAATACCAAAGTACAACCTAACCAAAGGCTTATCCAATAATTTTATTTCTAGCAGCATCAAACAATGCTTGCAGCAATTAGATTTTAGTCGGGATTTACTTCCAGAATTCGTGAAAAGAAAATTTCAGCTTTGCCCTTTAGAACAAGCCTATCAGCAGATTCATTTCCCTGATTCTATGGAGGAATGCTTAGAAGCAAGAAGACGATTAGCCTTTGACGAGTTATTCTTATTTATTTATATGATTAAAAAGCAACGAACTCACTCATTGCAAATTAAAAATAACTTTAAAATCAAAGAAAAGCCAATCGTAAATAGCTTTTTACAAGGCTTACCTTATCAACTGACCACTGCACAGCTTAGGACTTTTGAAGAAATCAAAGCCGATTTATTAGGTCCCTATACTATGAATCGCTTAATTCAAGGGGATGTTGGTAGTGGGAAAACCATTTTAGCCTTGCTCAGTTTGTTGCTTGTTGCTTCTAATGGATATCAAGGAGCCCTTATGGCACCTACCGAAGTGCTAGCCAGACAGCATATGGAGAGCTTCCTAGAAATGACCGAACAGTATCATCTACCATTTAAACCTGTGTTATTGGTTGGTTCTATGACCGCAAAGCAGAAAAGAGAAGCCTATCAACTTCTAGCAGATGGAGAAGCTAATATCGCCATTGGGACCCATGCCATTATACAAGAGAAAGTTAACTTTCATAAATTATCTCTTGTGATTACAGATGAACAACATCGTTTTGGGGTTAGACAAAGAGAGCACCTAGCTTCCAAAGGCTATATGCCTCATGTAATGGTGATGAGTGCCACACCGATTCCTAGAAGTTTAGCTATGATTTTATATGGTGATATGCATTTATCTCTAGTAGATGAACTTCCAAGCAATCGCCTAGAAAAGAAAAATTGTGTGGTGAATACCAATTACCGAAATACGGCCTATCAGTTTATCCAAAAAGAAGTAGAAAAGAAGCGCCAAGCCTATGTGATTTGCCCCATGGTAGAAGCTTCTGAGGATGAAGATAACCAATTAGAAAATGTACTAGAATATAGCGAAGTACTAAAGCAACATATGGATCCCTTGGTAAGAATTCAATATCTGCATGGCAAAATGAAGGCAAAAGAAAAGACAGAAATCATGGAGCGCTTCGTCAATCATGAACTTGACGTTTTGGTTTCTACCACAGTCATTGAAGTAGGAATCAATGTTCCCAATGCAACTGTAATCATGGTAGAAAATTCGGAGCGCTTTGGTCTCTCTACCTTGCACCAACTACGAGGCCGTGTAGGAAGAGGAAAGGAACAAAGCTATTGTATTTTTGTTTCTGGAAAAGATGATAAGAAGACCATGGAACGTTTAGGCATTCTTGGAAAGTCAAACGATGGCTTTTTTATTGCTAATGAAGATTTGCGTTTACGGGGACCTGGAGACATGTTTGGAATTAGACAAAGTGGTGACTTTGACTTCGAAATCGCAGATATCTACAAGGATGCTGAGCTCTTAAAGCTTTGCAGCGATTTAGTAGAAGATTTACTAGAAAATAGAGAATTGGAAGAAGATTTTTCGGAATATTTTCAACAATCTAGATTCAATATACTTGACTTTCGTACCATTTAACTATATTATGAACTAAAATGTAACAAACAGTGAGGGAAATGACATGGCAAAAATAGCAATAGTAACAGATAGTAATAGTGGTATCACACAGGAAGAAGCGGCAAATTTAGGAATCTATGTTTTGGCAATGCCATTTATCATAGATGGAACCACTTTTTTTGAAGATACGACCTTATCTAGAGAACAATTCCATAGAAAGTTAAGCTCAGATGCAGATATTTCTACCAGCCAACCTGCACCTGAAAGTGTTACTTCACTTTGGGATGAATTACTAAACAACTACGATTATATTCTTCATATTCCGATGAGTAGTAGTTTGTCAGGCTCTTGTTCTAGCGCTTATGGACTAGCACAGGAATATGATGGTAAAGTAAAAGTAGTAGATAACAAGCGTATTTCTATCACACAAAGACAAGCCGTTCTAGATGCTATTGCTTTAGTAAAGCGTGGCAAAACAGTAGAAGAAGCCTGTGAAATTCTAATGAACGATACTTATAACACCTCTATTTATGTATTAGTAGATACTTTAAAATACTTGAAAAAAGGTGGAAGAATCACAGCAGCAGCGGCTGCTTTAGGAACCCTACTTCGCATCAAGCCAGTTTTAACCATACAAGGTGGTAAAATCGATGCTTTTGCAAAAGCTCGAACAACGAAACAAGGAAAAGAAATCATGCTACAGGCGTTAAAGCAAGATATCGAAACAAGATTTGGTGGAATCACCAAACGTTCCGATATGCGTTTTAGAATCACACAGTATAACAATATGGAAGTAGCACTACAAATCAAAGCAGAAATTGAAGAAATGTATCCACAATATGGTGCAGTTGAGATTGATGGTTTGTCATTAAGTGTATGTACTCACGTAGGACCTGGGACTGTGGGAGTAGCAGTTATTAAAAATCTAGATATAGATCATGTTTAAGAAAAAGAGTTGATTGCCAATGAGTAATCAACTTTTTTCATTTAGACAAGCCAATTCTTTGCTTGCAAAGAATTGCCAACTATGATAAATTTAAGAATATATGTCTAAAAGAGGAGTGGAAGAAAACATGGCTAAGAACGAAAACTATGGCGCATCGAGTATTACCGTATTAGAAGGATTAGAAGCGGTAAGAGTACGTCCTGGTATGTACATAGGAAGTGTATCGACAAAAGGATTAAATCATTTGATTTATGAAATTGTTGACAACTCAGTAGATGAACATCTAGCAGGGCATTGCACCGAAATAAAGGTTGTGTTAGAAAAGGATGGTTCTTGTACCGTATCGGATAACGGAAGAGGGATTCCTGTTGGAATGCATGAAAAGGGAATTAGCGCAGAACGTTTAGTATTTACGACCTTACATGCAGGAGGAAAGTTCGATAATGAAGCTTACAAAACAAGTGGGGGCTTACATGGGGTAGGTTCTTCGGTTGTAAATGCACTTTCGACTAAATTATCTGTTACCGTAAAGAGAGATGGTGCCATTCATTTTGATAGCTATGAACGCGGAATTCCAACAACAGAACTCGTAGAGGGTCTACTTCCTATTCTAGGCAAGACAAAAGAAACGGGAACTACCATTAATTTCTTACCAGATGATACGATTTTTGAAAAAGTGCGTTTTAAGGAAGAGGATATTAAGAGTCGTTTGCATGAAACTGCTTATTTAAATCCTAAATTAACCATAGACTTTACCGATCAGAGAAAAGAAACAGTAGAGCATATTGTATTTTGTGAACCAGAAGGAATTGTTGGTTTTGTAAAAGATATGAACTCTAACTCTGAAGCTGTAAGTGATGTGATCTATTTCCAAGGAGAAAGCGAAGGGATTGCCTGTGAAATTGCCTTTCAATATGTAAATGAATTTCACGAAAATATTCTTGGTTTTTGTAACAACATCTATAATTCAGAAGGTGGAACTCACCTTACAGGGTTTAAGACGCAGTTTACAACGATCATTAATAACTACGCAAGAACCTTAAATATATTAAAAGAAAAAGATTCGAATTTTACAGGGGCAGATGTTAGAAATGGAATGACTGCTGTGGTTTCTGTAAAGCATCCTGATCCTAGATTCGAAGGACAGACTAAGACAAAACTAGACAACCAAGACGCTGCTAAGGCAGTTAGTAAAATAACAGGTGATGAAGTAATCCGCTTTTTTGACAGAAATGTAGACATGCTAAAGAGCGTTATTTCTTGCGCAGAAAAAGCAGCAAAAATCAGAAAATCTGAGGAAAAAGCCAAGACTAATTTATTATCAAAACCAAAGTTTTCTTTTGATTCTAATGGAAAACTATCAAACTGTGAGAGCAGAGATGCTTCTAAGTGTGAGATTTTTATTGTCGAAGGGGATTCTGCGGGAGGAAGTGCTAAGTCAGCAAGAGACCGTATGTATCAAGCAATTTTACCAATACGTGGTAAGATCTTAAATGTAGAAAAGGCAAGCATTGACAAGGTTTTGGCTAATGCAGAAATCAAATCTATGATCAATGCTTTTGGTTGTGGATTTTCAGAAGGCTATGGCAATGATTTTGATATTACCAAGTTGAAATATGACAAAATCATTATTATGGCGGATGCGGATGTGGATGGAGCCCATATCTCAAATCTACTCTTAACCTTATTTTATCGATTTATGCCTGAACTAATCTATGAAGGGCATGTGTATTTAGCGATGCCTCCTTTATATAAAGCAATTCCAAATAAAGGTCAAGAAGAATATCTCTACGATGATCGCGCCCTAGACAAGTACCGTAAGAAACAAAAGGGAAGTTTTACCTTGCAACGATTCAAAGGACTAGGGGAAATGGATGCAGATCAATTATGGGATACTACCTTAAATCCAGATACTCGCTTGTTAAAGTTAGTTGAAATAGAAGATGGTCGTATGGCAAGCCATATAACTGAAATCTTAATGGGAACTAATGTTCCACCAAGAAAAGAATTTATTTACCAAAATGCTGCAGAAGCAGAATTAGATATTTAGGAGGCATTATGAACGATAGAATCATTAAAACAGAATATTCCGATGTGATGCAAAAGTCCTTTATAGATTATGCTATGAGCGTTATTGTATCGAGAGCTTTACCTGATGCACGTGATGGCTTAAAGCCAGTACAGCGTCGTACCCTTTACGATATGCATGAGCTTGGGATTCGTTATGATAAACCATATAGAAAGAGCGCAAGAATCGTAGGAGATACCATGGGTAAGTACCACCCTCATGGTGATAGTTCTATTTACGATGCTTTAGTCGTGATGACTCAAAATTTCAAAAAAGGCTTACCTTTAGTAGATGGCCATGGTAACTTTGGAAACATTGAGGGCGATGGTGCTGCTGCCATGCGTTATACAGAAGCTAGATTAGAACGTGTAAGCCAAGAAGGAATTCTTGCTGATTTGGATAAAGATGTGGTAGATTTTGTACCAAACTTTGATGAAACAGAGACAGAACCTGAAGTCTTACCAGCAAAATTCCCTAACTTATTAATCAATGGTTCGGAAGGGATTGCGGTTGGAATGACGACTAGTATTCCTTCTCATAATTTTGCTGAAGTAATTGATGCAACCAAAGCTTATATTCAAAATCCTGAGATTTCAACCAGATCTTTGATGCGATACATTGAAGGCCCTGACTTTGCAACCGGGGGCATTGTGATCAACAAGGATGATTTAGCTGAAATTTATGAAACTGGAACAGGAAAAATCAAAATCCGCGGTAAAGTAGAAGTAGAAAAGCTGAAAGGTGGTAAAACAAATATCGTAATTTCTGAAATTCCTTATACTATGATTGGTTTAGGTATTGGGAAATTTTTATCCGATGTCGCAGCCTTAGCAGAAAGCAAAAAAACCAATGATATTATCGATATTTCTAACCAATCCTCCAAACATGGTATTCGCATTGTAATAGAAGTAAGAAAAGATACCGATATTGATAACTTTATCAATATGTTATATAAGAAAACAAAGCTAGAGGATACCTTTGGTGTCAACATGCTAGCTATTTGTAATAAAAGACCTGAAACTTTAAGCTTAAAAGAAATCATTAAGGCCAATGTTGATTTTCAATATCAAGTAGCAGAGCGTAAATATACCAACCTTTTAAATAAAGAACTAGAGAAAAAAGAAATCCAAGAAGGTTTAATTAAAGCCTGCAATGTAATTGATTTAATCATTGAAATTCTACGTGGATCTAAAGATAGAGCTATGGCTAGAGATTGTTTGGTACATGGTAAGATCGATGGCATCCAATTTAAATCAAAAAGTTCTTCGATTATGGCTACCCAACTATGCTTTACTCTAAATCAGGCTAATGCCATTTTAGAAATGCGCCTCTATAAATTAATTGGCTTAGAAATTGAAGCTTTGATCAAAGAACATGAAGATACCTTGACTAATATTTACCGTTATGAAGATATTTTATCAAGAAAAGAATCCATGTCTCAAGTTATTGTCAACGAAATGGAACAATTCAAAAAGCAATATAAAAGACCAAGAAGAACTGTGATTGAAAATGCTAGTGAAGCCGTCTTTGTAGAATCAAAAGTGCAAGAAATGGATGTCTATGTTATGATGGACAAATTTGGCTATGTTCGCTCCATTGACAGTAATACCTACGAGAGAAACAAAGAAACCGTACATAGTGAGAATGAATTTGTCTTCCCATGTAAAAACACAGGTAAATTGTGTTTGTTTACTAACACTGGTCAATTACATAGTGTGAAAGTTATGGATGTGCCTTTTGGTAAACTAAGAGATAAAAGTATACCAATTGATAATATTAGTACTTTTTCACAAAGCACAGAGCGCATTCTTTTAGCAGCAAGTCAATCTGATTTAAATCTATATCGTTTACTCTTTTTTACCAAGTCAGGTATGTGTAAGCTTGTAGATGGTGGAGAGTTTGATGTAGCAAAGAGAAATGTAGCAGCTACGAAGTTATCTGAACAAGACGAAGTACTAAGTGTTGCGGTCTTAAAGGAACAAAAGCACGTTGTAGTACGCAGTAGTGACGGATACTTCCTACGTTTTCCAACAGAAGAAATACCGGAAAAGAAGAAAGCAGCAGTAGGAGTACGTAGTATTAATCTTAAAAATAAAGATACACTCGAAGAAGTGTATTATCTAGAATATAACGATAATAGCAGTATTGAGTACAAAGGAAAGCAAGTCGAACTTTCTAAGATAAAACTTGGAAAACGAGACGGTGTTGGTACCAAAATAAGAGTATATTAGTTCGATATGGAGGAAACATGAGAGTAATTGCAGGAACGGCAAAGAGTATGCCACTTAAGTGTCCAGATGGTATGGATACGAGACCTACACAAGATAGAGTAAAAGAAACCTTATTTAATATGTTACAACCTTTTTTAGTAGATGGAGTATTTGTAGATTTTTTCAGTGGTAGTGGTGCCATCGGAATAGAAGCTCTGAGCCGTGGTGCAAAGAAAGCGTATTTTGTTGAAAATTCTAGAAAAGCCATCGCTGTTATTGAAGAAAACCTTAACTTCACAAAGCTAGCAGACAATGCAGTACTTCTTAAAATAGATGTATTATCTTCCTTACATCATATTTTTGAAAAAGAAATCGATTGTATCTTTATGGATCCACCTTATGATTTAGGCTTAGAAAAACAATTATTAGAGGCTCTTAGTGGAGTGAAATTCGTGACAGACGAAACTTTGATTGTCGTAGAAGCTTCCCTACAAACTGAATTTTCTTATTTAGAAAGTATGGGCTTAGAAGTATTTAAAGAGAAAAAGTACAAAACAAATCAACATGTGTTTATTCGAAAAATAGTAAAGGAAAATCTAGAGCCCTAAAATCAAGGGCTCTAGATTTCGAGAGTATATTTAGGAAGTAGGAAGAGATATGAGAAAAGCGATATATCCAGGAACATTCGACCCTTTCACCTATGGGCATTTAGACATCTTAGAGAGAGCAGCACAAAATTTTGATAAAGTAATCATTACTGTCCTCCAAAATCCTACAAAAAGTCCGTTGTTTTCTGTGAAAGAACGTGTTAATATGATAAAAGAAGTAACAAAGCATTTACCAAATGTAGAGGTAGATAGTTTTGAAGGTCTCTTAGTAGACTATGCAAAAGAGCATGATATTTCTGTAGTAATTCGTGGCCTTCGTTCTGTCATTGACTTTGACGTCGAACAACAAAGAGCACAAACGAATTATGTATTATCTACAGGAAGTTTAGACACTTACTTTTTGGCAACTAAATTAGAATATGCCTATTTAAGTAGTTCAGCAGTCAGAGAAATTGCTAAATTTAAAGGGGATATTTCACATTGTGCCCCCGCTTATATTTGTGAGAAAATCAAAGAAATATTTCAATAATAGAGAGGAATCATTATGCAAAGTAAAATCGAACAATTAATTGATGAAATAGAAGAATATATAGCAAGTTGTAAACCACAAACGTTTTCAAAAGATAACATCATCGTAGACAGATATCACATGGAGGAGTTATTAGAAGATTTAAAGAAAAGTACTCCTGAAGAAATTCGTAGATACCAAAAGATTACAGCTCAAAAAGATGCCATCATTGAAGATGCTCAATCAAAAGCAAATGAATTATTACAAAAAGTAGCACACCAATCTAATGAACTTGTAAGTGAGCATGAAATTATGCAAAAGGCACATGCTAGTGCACAAGAAGTTATGAACATGGCACAACTAAAGGCACAGAAAATCGTAGACGATGCTACCGTGCAAGCAAACGATTTACGTCAAAAGGCTACGGAATATACCGATGGACTTTTAGGAAGTATTCACAACTTATTATATCATTCGATTGAAACTTCTTCTGGTCACTATGATAAATTAATTTCAAGCCTATCTCAGTATGCAGATACGGTAGCATTAAATCGTGCAGAACTACATCCTATCGATGCACAAATTGATATGGGAATCCCTGCAAAAGGCAATCGCGAAGACGAAATATCAATTATGTAATACTATAAAAGCATAGATAAAAACGACACCTGTAAGACAAAGTTTATGAATGCAATATTGTTTCATACTTATTGGTGTCTTTTTTATAAAAATATAAGTTTGCATAAAGCAACTAATTCCCCCAAGGGTAAACAGCGAAACGACCAATGGAATAGGTGTTTCTTTTGCTAATTTAACTAAGCCGCCGGTGATTTCCACTAGTGGGTAAAGGAGCAATAGCTTTCGATTTAGAAATCCTTCTAGATGTGCTATCGTGATATAGAATAATTGAAAAAGAAACATAGTACCTCCAAGAAGAAGTATTGCTTGCACGGACTTAGGAATGCTTTCATAAAGAGCATCTACGAATCCTAGCCCCACCTCCTTTGATTCCATTTCTGGAAAGTTTTCTTTTCGATATTGTGTGTAGCGTAAGACGATACCATATACCAAAGAAATTCCGTAAATAGAAAACCAAAGAGAGAACTGAAAGGGATAGCCAAACAAAGGGCATATAATGTGGCAAAGATACATAGGGCCTAGATGATTGTTAAAGGAAAGTAGAAATTCTCCTTCCTTAGGATCCATCATTCCCTTATTCACCAAATCACAAACTGTTTTTGCCCCCATAGGAAAGCCAAATAGAAACCCAGCTAGAATGCTGTAGGATCCTACTTTGCTAATTCGAAATATAGGACCCAATACTAGGTGAATTAGTTTCCCTATTGTTAGAGCAAACTTAGTATCCACTAAAACAGAACTAAAAAACATCATGGGAAGCAGTGCTGGAATCAAGGACTGATACCATAGTGATAAAGCAGATTGAGAGGTACTAAGAAGAGCTTCTTGATCTAGGAAAAGATACAACATAGTGATGCAAATGATAATCATCATACGAAACACATCGCTTTTTAATACTATATGATAATAAAGAAGGGTTCATGCCTATGATTCGACTAGATAAGCTATTGGCCAATCTTGACCTAGGAAGCCGTCAAGAAGTTAAGAAATTAATAAAAAAAGGGCGTATTTGCGTTAATGATATACTTGCTGATTCTGCAGAAATGAAAATAGATGTGAGCAAGGATGTAGTAAGCTTTGACGGTCAAATCCTGTCCCTAGAAGATAAGGTTTATATTTTGTTACATAAACCAAAGGACTACGTATGCGCCAATCACGATCCTATCAGTAAGACGGTATTTGAACTACTAGGGAATGATTATCGCAAAGACTTATTTACGGTTGGACGATTAGATAAGGATACCGAAGGACTTTTACTTCTAACCAACGATGGAAGCTTTTCCCACAAATTATTAAATCCTAAAAAGCATGTAGAGAAAGTATATTATCTAGAAATAGAACATCCCTTAAGCAAACAGGACTGTGAACTCTTAGAACAAGGTCTAGACATTGGTGATGAGAAGCTTACCTTACCAGCAAAGGTGGAAGTAATCAGTGACTTACAAATTCATCTAAGTATTACAGAAGGCCGTTTTCACCAAGTGAAGCGCATGTTACATGCCGTCAATAATGAGGTTTTATTTCTAAAAAGAATACGTTTTGGTAACTTAGAACTGGATCCCGATTTAGAACTAGGAGCCTATCGAAAATTAACACAAGAGGAAGTGAGTACATTATGTTAAGCAATATTAAAGCCTGTCTATTTGACTTAGACGGAACCTTAGTAGATTCCATGTGGATCTGGAAAGATATCGATATCTTGTTTCTGAAAAAGTTTAACCTTGATTTGCCAGAAAGTTTGCAAGATGAAATCGAAGGAATGGGATTTACGGAAGTGGCTCATTATTTCAAAGAGAATTTTGATATCCCTTGGACCATTGATGAAATCAAACAATGTTGGAACGAAATGGCTTTTGATTACTATACCACTAAAATCCCTTATAAAGAGGGGGCTAAATCCTTTCTGACAAAGTGCAAAGAGATGGGAATTCAAACTGCCATTTGTACCAGCAATTCTAGACTTCTAGCTGAGGCTGTAGCAAAGAGTTTAGGTTTTATTGATGACATTGATGTGATCATTACTTCTTGTGATGTAAAAAGAGGAAAACCCTCCCCAGATGTGTATCTAGAGGCAGCAAGACAGCTCACGGTATCCCCAACAGACTGCCTTGTATTTGAAGATTTGCCAGCAGGAATACAGGCTGGAAAAAGTGCAGGAATGAAAGTATGTAGTATCGCAGATAACAGTTCCATACATTTAGAAATAGAAAAGAAAAAACTAGCTGATTTTCATATTGAAAATTACTTAGAATTATTATAATAATAATTGATATAACAACATATATAGAAGAGAAACATATAGGAGAGCAATATGCCATTTTTACCAATTTCCAAAGAAGATTTAGCACAACAAAATATAGATAGACTGGACTTTGTCTATGTCACAGGGGATGCCTACGTAGACCATCCCTCTTTTGGGCATGCCATCATTAGCCGTGTGCTAGAGTCTCATGGCTACCGTGTTGGTATCATAGCACAGCCAGACTGGAAAAACAAAGAAAGTATCACCCTATTTGGTGAACCTAGGTTGGGATTTTTGATCTCTGCTGGAAATATGGATTCTATGGTAAATCATTACTCCGTATCAAAAAAGAGAAGACAAAGTGATGCCTATTCCCCAGGTGGTGAAATGGGCAAACGACCTGATAATGCAACCGTTGTATACGGAAACCTAATCCGTCAAGTTTATAAACAAACACCAATCATCATAGGTGGCATCGAAGCTAGCCTTAGAAGAATGGCTCATTATGATTATTGGGCAGATCAGTTCAAGCGCTCCATTTTATTAGATAGTCAAGCAGATTTGATTTCTTATGGAATGGGAGAAAAGTCTATCGTAGAAATAGCAGATGCACTCGCTAGTGGAATCGATGTAAAAGACATTACCTTTATCCAAGGAACTGTTTACAAAACTAAGGATATTACAGGCCTCTACAAACCTGTTATTTTGCCAAGTTATAGCAAGATGAAAGAAGATATAAAAGAGTATGCAAGAAGCTTTCAAATCCAACAAACCAATACCGATGCTTGTAATGGTCAGGTATTAGTGGAGGAATATCCAAACAAAAGCTACGTGGTACAAAATCCACCTTCTCCCCCTCTTAGCATAGAGGAAATGGATGCGGTATATGCCTTACCTTATGAAAGAACTTACCACCCAAGTTATGAAGCTTTGGGTGGAATACCAGCAATTGCAGAAATTAAATTTAGTTTGATCAGCAATAGGGGATGTTTTGGTGGTTGTAATTTCTGTGCCCTCACCTTTCACCAAGGAAGAACGGTACAAGTAAGAAGTCACAAGTCCTTATTAGAGGAAGCTCATATCTTAGTAGGAGATAAAGATTTTAAAGGATATATCCATGATGTAGGTGGCCCTACCGCCAACTTTAGACAAGCTTCTTGTGAAAAACAATTAGAGCATGGTGTCTGTAAGAATAAACAATGTCTTTTCCCAAAGCCATGTAAGAATTTAAATCCAGATCACAGTGACTACTTAAAACTATTGCGCTCACTTAGAGAAATTCCTAAAGTCAAGAAAGTCTTTGTACGTTCTGGAATTCGCTTTGATTATATGCTTGAAGAAGGCAATGATAAGTTTTTCCGTGACTTAGTAGAACATCATGTAAGCGGACAATTAAAAGTGGCTCCAGAGCATATCAGCGATGAGGTATTGCAACGAATGGGGAAACCTGAAAATGCAGTTTACGAGCGTTTTACTAAGAAATATAAGAAATTAAATGAACAATTAGGAAAGAACCAATTCCTAGTTCCTTATTTGATGTCATCCCATCCAGGTAGTACCTTAAAAGAAGCCATTGAACTTGCTGAGTACTTAAGAGATTTGGGTTATATGCCAGAACAGGTACAGGACTTTTATCCTACCCCATCTACAGCGTCCACAGTCATGTATTATACAGGCTTAGATCCAAGAAATATGTCTTCTGTGTATGTTTGTAAGAACCCACACGAAAAGGCAATGCAGCGTGCCTTGATTCAGTACCGTAATCCTAAGAATTACGAACTAGTTCTAGAAGCACTTACCAAGGCAAATAGAACGGATTTAATCGGATTTGAAAAGCACTGCTTAATCAAGCCTAGAAGAATGAAGTCTGAGTCCAATCACTTTAGTAAATCCAATCCCAATGGAAAGGATCGAAAGTCAAGCGACAGTCGACAAAAGAATAGCAAGAGCGGAGACTGGAAAAAGAAAACGGGAGACTCAAAGGATCCTAAAAAAACAGACAAAAAGAAATCCACCATACGAAATGTTCATAAGAAATCAAGAGGATCAAAATAAAGATGCAACAAATCATAATGGAAGCCAACCAAGAAGGACAACGACTAGACAAATTCTTGCACAAAGTATTACCTGAAGCTAGCACAAGCTTTTTATGTAAGATGATGCGCAAGAAAAATATTACCATCAATGACAAAAAGGTAGAAGGAAAGTACATCTTACAGCCCAAGGATAGCTTGAAAATATTCCTTGCGGACGATACCTTTGTGAAATTTGGAGGACGTTTACAAGGTGAGAGCATGGATCTACCAGATATCACAGAATATCAAAGAGCCTATGAAAAGTTTCAAGAAATTGAAATTGTATACGAAGATCATCAAATACTTGTTTGCAATAAGCCATCTGGTGTATTAAGTCAAAAGGCTAGCCCAGAAGACTTATCCCTAAACGAATGGTTTTTAGGTTATTTATTGAAACAAGGAGAGCTGAAAGCCAAAGATTTGATTTTGTTTAAACCATCCATTTGTAACCGCTTAGATCGCAATACCTCAGGACTTTTGCTCTGTGCCAAATCACTGAAGGCAAGCCAAGTCTTAAACCGACTCATCAAAGAGAAAGAAATTCGTAAGTTCTATCGACTTTTTTGCCTTGGTGGTGTAGAAAATGCTTTAAGTTTAAAGGGATATTTGAAAAAGGACGAGAAGACAAATAAAGTTAGCGTATCGATTCAAGAAACTCCAGGATCAAGTTATATCGAGACTTTGTTTAGCCCCCTAAAAGTAGGAAAAGAACTTAGTTACTTAGAAGTGGAACTGATCACAGGAAAAACCCATCAGATTCGAGCTCATCTAGCCAGCATTGGCCATCCTTTACTAGGAGATTATAAATATGGCTCAAAAAAGATAAACGATAAATATAAGAAAACTTTAGGAATAGAAGATCAGCTACTTCATGCTTATCGCTTAGAATTTCCAGAAATGGAAGAAGAATTCAAAACATTATCGAGAAAAGTATTGATCTGCAAGGAACCAGCCATCTTTAACACCTTGCTCCGAGAGTATATATAGCAACAAGGAGGGAAACTTTTGCCAACCTGGAATTCAAGAGGCCTAAGAGGTTCTTTATTAGAAGAAATGATTAACCGTACCAATGATAAATATAGAGAGCATGGTTTGGCGTTGGTACAAAAAGTACCAACCCCCATCACACCGATTAAAATAGATAAAGAAAATAGGCATATTACCCTAGCATATTTTGAACAAAAAAGTACCGTAGACTATATCGGTGCCGTTCAAGGGATTCCCATTTGCTTTGATGCGAAGGAATGTTCAAAAGATACCTTTATGCTACAAAACATCCATGAACATCAAGTACTATTTATGTCTGACTTTGAGAAACAAAAGGGAATTTCCTTTCTGATTATTTATTATAGCCATAGGGATGAATTTGTTTACTTACCACTCCATGATTTGCTGTTCTTTTGGAACCGAGCAAAAGAGGGTGGTCGAAAAAGTTTTCGCTATGATGAGCTGAAACCAGAGTATGTAATGAAGAAAAAAAGCGGTGTTATGATTCCTTATTTAGAAATGATTCAAATTCAACTACTTGAGCATTGACTTTTTCTGAAAATAAGGTATACTACAAATAATACGTTAATATATTAGCACGTTACCACAATAAAGCGAGGACCGTTATGATTAATAAATTATTACATACACCAGAGGGTGTAAGGGATATATACGGGGATGAATATGCTTCGAAAATTGCAGTTCAAAACCAGATTAGAGAGACCATATCATTATATGGATACGAAGCAATTCAGACACCTACCATTGAATTTTTTGATGTATTTTCTAACGAAGTAGGAACTACCTCTTCTAAGGATTTATTCAAATTATTTGATAAGAACGGATATACCTTAGTACTAAGACCAGATTTCACCCCATCCATTGCTAGATGTGCAGCAAAGTACTTTACAAAGAAAGAAGAAGCCTTAAGATTTTGTTACGAAGGAAATGTATTCTCTAATGTAACAAACTTACAAGGAAAACTTACAGAAAGTACCCAAATTGGAGCAGAACTATTACTCGATGAAAGTGTAGAAGCAGATGGTGAAATGATTGCTCTTGTGGTTGCAGCCATGAAAGCTACTGGATTAGTAAATTTCCAAATTACGATAGGTCATGTAGAATTTTTCAAAGGGCTTTGCGAAGAAGCAGGCTTAACACAAAAAGAAGAAAAGCTTATCCAAAAGTTTATTTCAGAGAAGAACTATTTTGCAGCAAAGGATTTATTAAACCAACTAAACATCGAAGAAAAGGCTAAGGCTAATCTATTAGAGATCGCGGATTTCTTTGGTCCATTAACAGACTTACAAAGAGCAAAAGAATTAGTACAAAACCAAAGATCCCTAGCAGCCCTTCAACATTTAGAAGATTTAAAAGAAGTACTAAAACTTTATGGGGTAGACGATTATGTATCCTTAGATCTTGGTCTACTAAGTAATTACAACTACTATACCGGGATTATCTTCAAAGCCTACACCTACGGAATTGGTGATGAGATTGTAACAGGAGGACGCTACAATACCTTACTGCAATACTTTGGAAAAGAAGCTGCTGCCATAGGTTTTGTTATGATGGTAGATGATATTCTAAAGGCTATGAAATACCAGAAATTAGAGATGACTAAGAAAGCTGAGATTACCCTGATTCCTTATGATAAGGATAACTACCAAGCATGTTTACAAAAAGCAATGGAACTTCGTGCTAAAGGTATTCCAACAGCACTGACACCAAGGAAAGGATAGGGGAGTAAGATGAAAGACGATAGATATTTAACTTTTGCCCTTACCAAAGGGCGTTTAGCACAAAAGACACTAGCCTTATTAGAACAAATCGGTATTACTTGTGAAGAAATGAAGGATAAGGATAGTCGTAAATTAATTTTTCAAAACGATGAATTAAAGATTCGTTTCTTTCTAGCCAAAGGGCCAGATGTTCCCACTTATGTAGAGTATGGAGCAGCTGATATTGGGGTTGTCGGAAAAGATACCATTATGGAAGAAGATAGAAGTGTATATGAAGTATTGGATTTAGGATTTGGAAAGTGCAAGATGTGTGTCTGCGGCCCAAAGGAAGCGAAAGCGCTCTTAGAGGGTGGTGAACGAATTCGTGTTGCTACCAAATACACCAAGATTGCAAGAGATTATTTCTTTAATGAAAAACATCAAACAGTCGATATCATTAAGCTCAATGGTTCCGTAGAACTAGGGCCTCTAGTGGAACTAGGAGATGTTATTGTTGATATAGTAGAAACAGGATCCACCCTAAGAGAAAATGGCTTAGATGTGCTAGAAGAAATCTGCCCACTATCCGCTAGGGTGATTGTAAATAAAGTATCTATGCAGATGGAATCGGAGAGAATACGTTCCATTATTTTGGCATTGAAAGGCAAGGTATCGTAGATGAAAATTTTAAATCTCAATGCAGATAGCAAACAAGAACTCTTACGCGTATTAGCACAGAGAAACCCAAGTAGCTACGGAAGCTACGAAGCCATTGTACAAGAAATTTTAGATGCGGTTAGAAGTAGAGGAAATGAGGCCCTATTTGAATTTACAGAGAAATTTGATCACTGCCTTTTAAGTCCTGAAACCATACGTGTTAGCCAAGAAGAAATCCAGGTAGCTTTTGATACCATTGACCAAGAATTATTAGAGGTTATGAAAAAAGCTGCAGATAATATTGAATACTTTCACAAGTTGCAAAAGCAAAAGAGTTGGTTTGATACCAAAGAAGAAGGTATTATTTTGGGACAGAAAATGTCGGCTATTGCTAGTGCAGGTGTTTATGTTCCAGGAGGAAAAGCAGCCTATCCTTCTAGTGTGCTTATGAACGTAATCCCAGCAAAAGTAGCTGGCGTAAAAAGGATTGTTATGGTTACGCCACCAAACGCGCAAGGTAAGATAAATGATGCTACCTTAGTAGCAGCTAGCATTGCAGGAGTAGATGAAATCTATAAAGTAGGTGGAGCCCAAGCCATAGCTGCCCTTGCTTATGGAAGCACTTGTATCCCTAAAGTAGATAAGATTACAGGACCTGGAAATATCTTTGTTGCCCTTGCGAAAAAGGCCGTTTATGGCCATGTAAGCATCGACTCTATCGCAGGACCAAGTGAGGTTCTAGTGATTGCAGATGAGACAGCAAACCCTAGATTTATTGCAGCAGATTTATTATCCCAAGCAGAACATGATGAACTGGCTAGCTCTATTTTAATTACTACTAGTATGGAGGTAGCAGAGAAGGTAAGCCAACAAGTGGATTACTTTATTTCCGTACTAGACCGTTCTGAGATTATGCAAGCTTCTATCGATAACTACGGCTACATCTTTGTTGCTGATTCTATGGAAGCTATGATAGATGCCGCAAATGAAATTGCATCCGAGCATTTAGAAATCCTTACCAAGAACCCTTTTGATACTATGACTAAGATTGAACATGCAGGTGCAATTTTCCTTGGGGAATATTCTAGTGAACCTTTAGGAGATTATTTTGCAGGACCTAATCATATCTTACCAACGAACTCTACAGCAAAGTTTTTCTCACCATTAGGAGTAGATGACTTTATGAAAAAGAGTAGTGTTATTTACTATTCAAAAGAAGCCTTAGAAAAGGTACATAAGGATGTGGAACTATTTGCCACAAAAGAAGGACTAAGTGCCCATGCCAATTCCATAAAAGTACGCTTTGAGGAGGAAAACAAATGAGACAGTCTAGAAGTAACAGAACCACGAGAGAGACGAATATTTCTCTCAACTTTAATATAGATGGAACTGGAATTTGTAAATCTAACACAGGCATTGGTTTTCTAGATCATATGATGGAAGGCTTTTGTAAACATGGTTTTTTTGATATGGAACTAACCATTCAAGGAGACTTAGAGGTGGATGGACACCATACGGTGGAGGACTTAGGAATTGTACTTGGCGGTGCCATCAAAGAAGCCCTAGGAGACAAGAAAGGGATTACTAGATTTGGATATTTTATCCTACCTATGGATGAAGTCCTAGCACTGTGTGCGGTAGATATCAGTGGAAGACCTTATCTTAAAATGGAGATTGACTTTCCGGTAGAAAAGGTAGGAAGCTTAGATACAGAACTAATCAAAGAATTCTTCTATGCACTTTCTTATAGTGCAGGAATGAATCTACATTTAAAAATGTTAGAACCAGGAAATGCTCATCATATGATTGAGGCATTGTTTAAAGTATTTGCAAAAGCCTTAGATATGGCTTGTGGATACGATAGTCGCATTGAAGACGTACTTAGCACAAAAGGAAGCTTATAGACTTTCCTAGAAGGGTGGATTGGAGATATGAACAAACAATTTTTTTCTGTATTATATTTAAAAGAGAACGGCTTATTCCAATTAGAATCGGATGGTAATTATAAAAAAATTATAGAATCTGCGATAAAAGACTATGAAAAAGCAGGATTTGATGGTATTATTATTCACGACTTAGCAAATTCTGAAACAGAAAAAGAAACGCATTTAGACTTATTGAAAGAACTTTGTGCAAGCACTAGTATTTCCATCATTGGTAGTGCTGTGATCCACAAAATGGAAGATGTGAAGAAACTGCTCTATGTAGGCTGCGAAGCTGTCCTCTTAGATATGTGTAATATTCCTTCTCTTGACTTAGTAAAAGAAGTAAGTCTTAAATTTGGAAAAGAAAAGATTTGGATCGAAGCTTGTGATGATTTAATGAAATATAGTAGTAGTAGCTTTTTTGAACAATATTGTTCTTGTGCATTGACCACAGACCACAACCATGAAGCCTTAATTCAACAATCTAAGATTTCGTATTTGTGTGAAATAACAACCATGCCTTCTTCGGATGAACTAGAAATCAGAAGTGAAGCTATGCTTGGTTTTTATTCCAAGCACGCAGGGCTAGTGGATGAAGTTGCGAACTACAAACAAAATTCATTTCATTTAGAGTCTCAATTATCTTTTTCTGAACTAAAAACAGATGCAAATGGATTAGTACCTGTGGTTGTACAAGAGGAAGAGAGCAATGAAGTTTTAATGCTTGCCTATATGAACGAAACTTCCTTTATGGAAACACTAAGAACTGGAAAAATGACTTATTTTAGTCGCTCTAGACAATCCCTATGGTTAAAAGGGGAAACTTCTGGTCACTTCCAATATGTGGTATCCTTGATGGCAGATTGCGATAAAGACACCATACTAGCAAAAGTAAGACAGGTTGGAGTTGCTTGCCATACAGGCGCAAAATCTTGTTTCTTTGAACCTATTGTAGTTTCGAACAAGAATGCTAAGAGTGCCATGAATATACTAGAAACCGTATATGCAGTGATTGCAGATAGAAAAGTAAATCCAAAGGAAGGATCTTATACCAATTATCTATTGGATAAAGGTTTAGATAAGATTCTTAAGAAAATGGGTGAAGAGGCAACAGAGATTGTGATTGCTGCCAAAAACCCAAATGCCAATGAGATTAAATACGAAATATCGGATTACTTATATCATATGATGGTTCTAATGGTAGAAAAGGGCGTCACATGGAATGAGATAGCGCAAGAGCTATCCAATAGATAGAAAGGTTGGAAACGATATGACGAAACTGGCATTGTCAGATGATATTTTACTGAAGGTAGAAAAACCTGCCAGATATATCGGTCAAGAAGTAAACAGCATAATGAAAAACAAGGAGCACATAGGCATACGTTTTGCTATGTGCTTTCCAGACGTTTACGAGATTGGTATGTCACATATAGGGATGCAAATTCTCTATGGTATGTTTAATGAGTATGAGGACACATGGTGTGAGCGTGTGTTCAGCCCTTGGATGGACTTAGACAAGGTAATGAGAGAAGAGAACATTCCTCTTTTTGCATTAGAATCACAAGATCCAGTCAAAGATTTTGACTTTTTGGGGATTACCATACAATATGAAATGTGCTATACCAATATTTTACAAATCTTAGATTTATCAGGTATTGCATTTCATGCAACAGATAGATCTAGTTGGGATACCCCAATCGTAATTGGTGGAGGTCCTTGTACCTATAATCCAGAACCGATCGCGGAATTCTTTGATATTTTCTATATCGGTGAAGGTGAAACAAGATATCGCGAGCTTCTTGATTTGTACAAAGAAATGAGAGCAAACGGCGCTTCTAAAAGAGAATTCCTATTAGCTGCAGCCAAAGTACCAGGCATGTATGTTCCTCAATTCTATGAGGCTAGTTACCAAGAAGATGGTACGATTGCCAGCTTTCTTCCGACAGTAGAAGGACTGCCTACTACTATATTAAAAGAAATTGCTATGGATATCTCAAACGCATATTATCCAAAGGCTCCGATTGTGCCTTTTATTAAAGTAACCCAAGACCGTGTGGTTATGGAGATTCAAAGAGGCTGTATCCGTGGATGTCGTTTCTGTCAAGCAGGACAACTCTATCGTCCTGTAAGAGAGCGTGATGTAGATGTACTGAAAAACTGCGCCGTTGAAATGCTTACCAACACAGGACAAGATGAGATATCACTGAGTTCACTGAGCTCTAGCGATTACTCTAAATTACCAGAACTTATTGATTTCTTAATTGATGAGTGCAAGAAAAAACACGTAAATATTTCTTTGCCATCCCTTAGAATTGATGCCTTCTCTCTTGATGTTATGTCAAAAGTACAAGATGTAAAGAAAAGTAGTTTAACCTTTGCTCCAGAAGCAGGAAGCCAAAGACTTCGTGATGTTATCAATAAGGGCTTAACAGAAGAAGTAATTCTTCGTGGATCAGGTCTCGCATTTGAAGGTGGTTGGACGAAAGTTAAATTATATTTTATGTTAGGTTTGCCTACCGAAACAGAAGAAGATATTGAAGGAATTGGAGATTTATCCAATAAAATAGCTGCTACCTTCTTTGATGCTGTTCCAAAAGAGAAGAGAGTTAATGGAAAAGTACAAATTGTATCCAGTGCTTCGTTCTTTATTCCAAAACCATTTACACCATTCCAATGGGCGAAACAAAGCTCAAAGCAAGAATTTATTGATAAGGCTCACCTTGCTAAGAAATCGATTATGGCTCAATTAAACCAGAAGTCTATTAAATTTAATTGGCATGAGGCAGATGTATCTGTATTAGAAGGTGTCTTTGCAAGAGGAGATAGAAAAGTATCCAAAGTAGTAGAAAAAGCCTACGAACTAGGTTGTATTTATGATGCATGGAGCGAATTCTTTGATAATGAAAAGTGGATGGAAGCTTTTGATCTATGTAATGTTTCTATCGATTTCTATACCACAAGAGAACGTAGTGATGACGAAATCTTCCCTTGGGACTTCTTAGATTGTGGTGTAAACAAAGACTTTTTATTAAGAGAATGGAAGAAAGCAAACCAAGAAGAAGTAACTCCAAACTGTAGAGCAGCCTGTCAACAATGTGGTGCAAATCGTTTTAAAGGAGGTGTGTGCATTGAAGCTAAGAATTAAATTTGAGAAAAAAGGTGCTGTGAAGTTTCTAGGTCACCTAGATGCCATGCGTTTCTTCCAAAAGACCATACGTAGAGCAGAAATTGATATCTGCTATTCTACTGGATATAGTCCACATCAAATCATGTCATTTGCTGCACCTCTAGGCGTAGGCTTAGAGAGTAATGGTGAATATGTAGATATCGAAGTAAATAGTTTACTACCTAGCGAAGAATTTCTAGCTCGTTTTAATGCAGCAAGTGTAGCAGGAATTCAAGCCTTAGAAGTAAGACAACTAGAAGACAATGCTAAGAACGCTATGTCTAGTGTAGCTGCTGCCTCTTATACTCTTCGTTTCCGTGAAGGAAGAGAGCTCACAGGAGACTTGAGCGAGAGCTTTACACGCTTTTTAGCACAGGAAACCATTATGGTAACCAAAGAAACTAAGAAAAGCACTAAAACGTTTGATATGAAGCCATTTATTTTCGATGCTAAAGTAAACGAAGATCAAAGTATCTACTTAATGGTAGATGCAAGTAGTGGCGATAATATTAAGCCTGGCTTAGTCATCGAAACCTTTGCAAGCTTTATACAAACTACATTACAGGAAAATGCGCTCATGATTACAAGAGAAGAAACTTACGGCTTAAAAGATAAAGACGATAAGAAAAGTTTCCTCCCTTTGATTGAGTTTGGACAACAAATATGGGAAAAGTAATTATATCAGATTATGCAGCATTTATAGAGAATCAAAACATAGAATATTGTAAGTTATTACCAAAAGACGATAAATTTCCAATAGGAACTGTAGTTCTAGCTAAGGTTTTAAATGTAGTGCCTAATTTACAGGCCGCATTCCTTAGTTTAGACCACAATAAAACTATGGGCTTTCTACCATTAAAAGACGTAGAACAAGCCATCGTCACCAATCGTGTGATAGAAACAGGTTCTATCTTACCTGGAGATGAAGTATTAGTACAAGTGGACCGTGAAGCCATGAAAACTAAGGATATTGGATTGAGTTCTAAGGTTGAAGTTAAAGGGAAATATTGTCTTATCCATAATGGAAACGGCAAACTATTCCTTTCTCACAAATTAAAAGCTTTTGAAAAGAAACAAATTCATGACTTACTAATACGAAGAGCAATCAGCACTAAAAAAGGGGAAGTTTTGCAATATCATGACATTACCATTGTACTTCGAACCAATGCGATCCAACCTATGAAACAAGGGGATGGAGAGGAACTAGCAAGAGATATCGAAGAAACCATAGAAAAGTTTCTAAGCCTAAAGAGAAAAGCATTGACTCGTTCGGTTTATACCGTATTAGAAAAGCCTTCCCTGTGGCTAGAAGAACTTAATGAAGAAATTCAACAGTGTGGATTTGAAATAGAAGAGTATGTAACAGACCAGACCAACATCCATAGCTTCTTGATGGAAAAGGGGATGGAGCCAATACGGTTCTATCAAGATGATTCCGTTTCCTTAACTACTCTCTATGCACTAGAAACTAAGTTTCAACAGCTTCTAGACAAGAAAGTTTGGTTGCCAAGTGGTGGCTATCTCTATATCGAACAAATGGAAGCATTGACTGTAGTTGATGTTAACACTGGAAAGATGACAAAGAGTATGGAACCAGAAGAAGCTCATAGAAAAGTCAATATAGAAGCTGCTATAGAAGTTGCTAGACAAATCAGACTTCGTAATATTAGTGGCATCATCATCATAGACTTTATCAAGCATAAATCTGATGAATATCTAAAGGAAATTCAAGAAATTTTAAAGACTAATGTTACCAAGGATTACTCCAAAGTGGAAGTCATAGGCTACACAAAATTAGGGCTTATGGAAATGACTCGTAGAAAAAAACACAGAAGCTTGAACGAATCAGTCAATTGTCAGATAAATCTGTAAACACCTATTGACCAAACTATATTTTTGTTGTATTATAATTTTACGTAATATTTATGTAACATTATCGGCAATTGTTTCTATAGGTAGGGAGGTTAATATGTTAACTCGAGTGATGCGCTACGACATCAAGTTTAGACCTAACGAAAAGATATTATCAGCACGTGATTTTACAAAAGAATTAAGACAATTTTTCCATTACAAAGGAGAAGATGTTTCCGTAATTAAAGAGAGTTTATCACCAATTGTAGAAATAGATAACAAGATCTATTATGCAGTCTTGGAATTCCCTCATTTAGTGGAGGCAGAAAAGAAAAAAGACTTAGAAAATATGGCAAACAAGCATAAATGGATTTATTTGGTGCCATATACATAAACCAATAACAAAACAAGAAAGATAACAGGGTGAAACAATGAATTATTCAACATCAGGCGTCTGTTCAAAACAAATTTCATATGAACTAGACGGAACTAAAATCAAATCTGTACAATTCCAAGGAGGATGTCCAGGAAACTTACTAGGAATCAGCAAGATTGTAGTAGGAATGGAAGTTCAAGATGTAATTGACAGCTTTAAAGGCGTTGATTGTGGTGGAAGAGGAACTTCATGTCCAGATCAATTAGCAAGAGCTTTAGAAGCAGCAAAGCAAGCATAATAACAAACAAAACTCCCTATGCCAGAGCGACGGACTCGGCTAGGGAGTTTTTTAATGCTAATTCTAAAGGGGTACCTACCTTTTTGTCCATTATTGGATTTAGTGGGTATGTTTTTAAGTAGCATAGTTTATCAAATATACTATTTTCGACTTTTCACCTACCTAATTCCTGCTTTTGCGATTTGGTAGGTAGCTTTTTTCGCTAATTTCTTCTAATTTCTCAAAAAAGTACCTACCTAAAAAGCAGTTTTTTGTGTTAGGTAGGTAAATTTTGAAAAAGAAAATTTTTCAGGTACCCACTAAATAGAAATTAAGCTAGATTAGGTAGGTACAGGAGTAGCTGCCAATATATTTTACCATACACCTTCCTATTGATGCCTTATGAGCGAAAACTTGACTAGAACATAGTTCACCCTAGTCTTTTGGCTGTTCTATGATACTAATTCTAAAGAGGTACCTACCTTTTTGTCCATTATTGGATTTAGTGGGTATGTTTTTAAGTAGCATAGTTTATCAAATATACTATTTTCGACTTTTCACCTACCTAATTCCTGCTTTTGCGATTTGGTAGGTAGCTTTTTTCGCTAATTTCTTCTAATTTCTCAAAAAAGTACCTACCTAAAAAGCAGTTTTTTGTGTTAGGTAGGTAAATTTTGAAAAAGAAAATTTTTCAGGTACCCACTAAATAGAAATTAAGCTAGATTAGGTAGGTACAGGAGTTGTAGAATGTAAGTGTAATCTTAATCAATTACAATCTACATGCAATGAAACAAGGCTTTGCTTATCACTATGGGAAGAATACAAGAAAGTGAAACCGTTGATTGAGAGATACAACACTCTTACCTGCAAGGAAAAACAAACGACCTATGAGAAGTATAAGACACAGCTTGATAATGCTTTGGAGTTTCACCAAGCTTGTGCAGATGATGATCGATCGGACACAGGAACAAGAAAAAACGAAAGAAACAGAACGATGATATTTCAAAATAGTGTTCTCAAAATATTCATAAAAATAGGTTATAATTATTTTTTTAAGTATTGTCATTGACGTTGCGTAATAGTGTATCTTAGTATTGGGAGGTGAAAAAAAATGAAATACAAAATTAATGAGCTTGCAAAATTATCTGGAGTAAGCACCAGAACGCTGAGATATTATGACCAAATTGATTTGCTCAAGCCAGAACGAACAGAACACAACGATTATCGTGTATATGAGCAAACACAAGTGGATTTGTTGCAACACATTTTATTTTATCGTGAACTCGGTGTCCCATTAGAAGAAATAAAAACACTCATTTCTTCTAATGACTTTGAAAAATCAACAGCACTTGAAAATCATTTAATCACTTTACTAAACAAAAAAGATCAGATAGAAAAGCTAATTGAAAATGTTAGAAAAACTATCAAATCTGAAAAGGAAGGTACTAAAATGACAAACAAAGAGAAATTCGAAGGATTTAAGGAACAACTCATAAGCGAAAACGAGCAAAAATACGGTAATGAAATCCGTCAAAAGTATGGGGATACTACCATTGATGGAGCAAATGCTAAAATCAAAAAAATGAACGAGAATAGCTACAAAGAAATGGAACACATAGCAACTTCAATGAATGAAACATTAAAAGAAGCATTTGCAATCGGAAACCCATCGGGGGAATTGGCACAAAAGGCTTGCGATTTTCATAAAGAATTACTGTTAATGACTTGGCCAGACGGCACATACTCAAAAGAAAGCCATTTAGCATTAGTTGAAAGTTTTGTAGATGATGAAAGATTTGTAAAGTACTACGATAAAATTGCTAAAGGTTGTATAAAGTTCCTTGTTGATGCAACGAAAGTTTATTGTTCCTAATAAACTAATCTTGCTTATCAAAGAAAAGACGGACAATGAATCCGTCTTTTCTTCTGCCCTCTTGTCACGCTGTAGGAGCATTTAGAACCTTGCTATACAAGCCCTCCAATCTCTTGTTTGTAAACGTCAAACCATCCGCCTGGCAATATTTTAAAGCCGCTCGCATTTTACGAA
>CAYJHO010000017.1:0-35575 GCA_964369945.1 uncultured Lachnospiraceae bacterium | reverse complement strand
TGCGGCATTTTTATTTGTTAATCGACTTGCTTTCTGCACCTCCTTTCTTCTACCTACGAAGACTCTCAAACACTCCAGCCAAATTCAATTTGCCATAGCCCCAAAGTTTAGAAGGATAACTTATTCCCTCCTCTCTTGTTGCTCCTCGAATAAAATAACCTTTAATTTCTATTCCCGAAACCAATAAGGCATTCCCTTCTATCACTGCCCACTGTAGAAAATCTGCAACCGCACCCGCTGCAAAAGCAGCAGAAAGGCTAGTTCCATCTCGCTTCCCACCAATCGTATCAATTCCGATTCCTGGAGCCACTAAATCAGGTTTTACCACATCTTGCCTGGTAAAGCCTCTTCCGGAAAAAAAGGCAAAGCTTCCATTACCCCCATTATAAGAACCTACCGTCATCACTCCATCTGCCATAGCAGGCTCTGTAATGGTAGTATAGGGGTCTGGATTTAGAAAGACAGTATCGCTACTTAAAAATTGTGTCAGAGGGAGCCATAGATGAAATTCTCCTAGATAAGAGCGTCCTCGGTAAAACACCTCGATATTCCACACTCCTACAGTTGGCTTATCAAAACGTATCACAATTAACTGCTGCCCACTCAACTGCTCTACCAAGATTACATCAATGGTCACCAACGTATCCTCATAAACAAAGCTATAGACCTTAGAATCCTGATAGTTAAAACTTATTCTAGGAATCCGTTCTCCACCAGGGCTGACGATAGATATTTCGTAAGCATTGGGGCTATCTCCCCATAATTCACACAAGAATCCCCGCTCCTGATTACCTACCCTAATCTCTACTAACTCCGAAGCCTGTTCCATATCTCCACTAGACATAAGCTTCCCTACATAATGATGAGCAGCATTCCCTTCATTTCCCGCGGAAGCAACCACAGCTATATTTCTAGTTCTTGATAGCTCATTTAAATAAAGGCCAAGGGGGCTATTTCCACTATGGTCTCCATAATTGGTTCCTATCCCAATACAAATTACCAAGGGCTTCTCAAACACCTTAGCAAAGCCAAGCAAATAATTACAGGCAAGCATAATATCATTTTCTTGATAAGCCTTGGCTGTTTCATTGAGTAAATAGTAGTCTTTTAAATATTGCTTTGCCTCTTTTAATTTGACTACCACCAATTCAGATTCCGGGGCAGCCCCTAAATAGTTAGATTCTTGCGTATTAGAGCCTACTGCTACAGCTGCCATTGCCGTTCCATGCCCTACCTCATCCCAACTTGGAACTATTTCCCTAGGATTTTCGCTTGCAATTGCTTGGTTAATCTGTTCTTTCTTGTACTCACTTCCATAATAAAAACCTTCTGGATGAGCTCCTTCTATTCCTTGATCCCATATCGCTGTAATTCTAGTAGTACCAAATTCATTTAGGAATGCTGGATTTGTATACTGAATCCCAGTATCAATAAAACCCACAACGACTCCTTTTCCAGTCAATGCCAAAGGCTCCTGCTGTACTGGATAGATCCCTGTTTCTATCAAATTAAGAATATCCTCTTCTACATTTTCAATTCCATATAATTTAGGAATGCTATAATAAGAATATTGAACAACATTGGTTTCTGGAATCTGTGCTCGATTCAAATACACACTATTATAATTTTCATTCATTTTCACAAAACAATAATCTAAATTTTCTCCTCCAACAAACCCTGCAGGTTGAATAAAATCCGTAATATAATCTGCATAATCATTAGAAATAATTGCTCCTGTTTTCTCACATCCAGTCATTCCAACGCCCCTCACTTTCATCACTAAACAGTTCCACCCTCTACCCCAAATTAACCTTTTCTCATAACTTTACTATAATACAATATTCACAAAAAAAAGATATGCCACTATACCGTGAACACATCTTTTCTTCAAAATATTTAATAAATTCCTCGCATATCAATGACTGGACCACCAGTTCCTTCGATATAGGCTCTCGTAATCGTCACCCTTCCAATATTATCATCTTTTGGAATTTCATACATAATATCTAGCATAAACTCTTCTATGATAGAACGAAGTGCTCTTGCTCCAATATCTTTTTTCATAGCCTTTTCTGCGATAGCTCCTAACGCTTCATCATCAAAAATCAGCTCCACTTCATCCAATTCTAACAATTTCTTATATTGCTTTAAAATTGCGTTTTTAGGCTCTTTTAGTATCTTCACTAAATTTTCCTTGTCAAGTCCATGTAGGGCATACATAATCGGTAAACGCCCCAAAAACTCTGGTATCATACCATATTTTCTCAAATCTTCTACCGCAACTTTAGCTAATATATCTTTATCATTCTTGTAAGCATCTTTTAAATCGGCTCCAAATCCCATGCTGCTTTTTGAAGTCAATCTTTCCTTAATAATGTTCTCTAAATCTGGGAACGCACCACCACAAATAAACAAGATATTTCTTGTGTTAATGGTAGCCAAAGGTACCATTGCATTTTTACTATTCGCGCCAACAGGCACTTCTACCTCAGAACCTTCTAACAGCTTAAGCATCCCTTGCTGAACACTTTCTCCCGAAACATCTCTAGAATGGGTATCCTTCTTCTTTGCAATCTTATCAATTTCATCGATAAAAATAATACCTCTTTCCGCTTTTTCTACGTCATTATCTGCTGCTGCTAGCAATTTACTTACAACACTTTCAATATCATCCCCTATATAGCCTGCTTCTGTCAGTGATGTAGCATCTGCAATAGCCAATGGAACATCTAATAGTTTAGCTAAGGTTTTCACCAAATAAGTCTTACCTGAACCAGTTGGTCCAATCATAAGCATATTTGATTTTTCTATCTCTATTTCGTCCATAGTACCTGTTATAACTCTCTTGTAATGATTGTACACAGCTACTGATATTACTTTTTTTGCATGATCTTGGCCTACCACATATTCATCCAAGCTAGCCTTAATTTTATGAGGTGCTGGAATATCTTTAATGTCAAGAACCGCCGGCTCTTGCTCTTGATCCTTTTTCACTTCTTTTTTCTTTTTCAATCTTTGCTTATTAGAAATATTATTTCTATTTTGCAGATCATTCATATTAAGAAAGTGAATTTGCGGCATACCATCTTTGAAGAAATCGGAAGCATTTCCTTTTTTGATCTCCTCATCAATTTCTTGCATCTTTTTTTGTACTTCAGGATCATTAAACATCCCCTGCTTTTCCATTTGACTGATACTATCCATGGTTCTATGCATACAGTCATCACAGATTGTGATATCTCCAGGTAATTTCATCATACGTCCAGCTTTTGACTCGGGACGATGGCATACAAAACAAACGGATTCATACTCATCTTCCTCTATACCCTCAATTTGCTCTACTAATACCTCATCTATTTCATCTATTTCCTGATTCTTATCATCTATATTCATTTCGAATTCCCTCCTTCTAGCTCTAATATACTCTCGGAATCTAGAGGCCTTACTTTAAGGACTCTAGATTTTCCTTGGTGGACTCTGTCCCCACGTTTTCAACATGAATCTCGGAATCTGTTTCAAAAATTCAAAAGCAAAGTAGGCACAAATCGTGTGGAAACGCCTGTACTTATAGGCTGTTCTATAGCCACTTAGGTACAGCTACGTTGAAACCGAGCGAAAGCGCATTTTGTGCATACTTTGCTTTTGAATTTTGTAGTAACGATTCCGAGAGTTCACATCCCCCTACAATTAGTAGTATATCACACTTTTTCATTCCCACAAGCAAAAACTGTAGGAAAATCCTACAGTTTTTATACTTAATTAGATTGTAATACAATTTCTAAACTATAACTTTCATATCCACCTGTACTCATGCGTAACACTTCTACTGTAACTGTGGTTCCTGCTGCATAATATTCCATTACACTTGCTAAGTCGTTATAAGAACTTATTGTGGTTCCATCAAATTCTACAATGATATCACCCTGTTCCATTCCTGCTGCTTGTGCTGCACTTCCCGGGTTTACTTCTTGAATATACACACCTGCTGGAACACCAAATTCTACGGCTGCTGCAGAAACTTCATTTACACTAACACCTAGATATCCGCGCTCTTCTACAGAAACCTTTACTTTTGTTTCTTGGGTTGATAACTCATCAATAATTGGGCTTGCTGATGTAATCGGAATCGCATACCCTATTCCTTCTACTGTCGTTCCACTAATCTTGCTAGTATTAATTCCAATAACTTCACCTGCTAAATTTAGCAAAGCACCACCCGAATTTCCTTCGTTAATCGCAGCATCTGTTTGGATGTAAGTTCTAGTGTCTCCTTCTTCTGTTCCGATTTGTCTATTCAAAGCAGAAACTACTCCTGTTGTTACACTCTGACCATAACCTAAGGCATTTCCAATCGCAATGACTGGTTCTCCTAGTTGAAGTGCGGAACTATCTCCTAATTTGGCAACTGCTATTTCATTCTTAGTCGTTGCTGATATTTCAGATAAAGGAATCGATAATACCGCTAAGTCTTGTGTAGAATCTGTACCTTTCACGTATGCATTTGCGGTATCTCCATTTACAAAAGTAATCACAATAGAATCACCGCCTTCAACAACATGATTATTGGTAGCAACTAATAATTCATCTTCATTCTCGCCAATAATAATACCGGAACCTGAACTAGCACCTTGTTGTTGATAGGTTTGACCAAAACCATAGTCTAGAGTTTCTGTAAAACTACTCATAATAGATACCATGGATGGCATTACATTTTCTACGGTTTGAGATACATCAATCACTCCATTAAGCACTTGAACATCACTAACCGTTTGAATTTCTGGTTCATCTTGACTCTCTGGTTCGCTGATTTCTACCTTTTCTTCCTCCACTACACTTTCTAAACTTTCTGGTTCATCCACGGTATAAACACCTATAAAGATTCCACTGATAAATAACACGACACACATAAGAGGTGCTAATATTTTAAATGTCATAGAGAAGGTTCCCTTCTTCTCTTTCTTCGCAGGGGGTTCATTTGGAATGTAGGAATATCTTTGTACTTGTGGCTTTGCATAGGTAGGAGTCTCATCATACACTTCCGCCTCTTCCACTGGTACTGTTTTAATTTCTACTTCTTCTATTTGAGCTTGTTCTACCTGAACTTCTTCTACTTGAGCTTGTTCTACTTGCACTTCTTCTACTTGAGCTTGTTCTACTTGCACTTCTTCTACTTGAACTTCCTCTTTTATCTCTTGTGGATTTACTTCATTATATTTATTTTCATCAAACATATTGTTGACCTCCTATTTCTTTTATAGGTTTATAATAAATGAAATTTGTGTACAAAATGTGTAAGATTTTTTTTTATTTTGTGAAGTATTTTCTTATTCTACCGTTACTGATTTCGCCAAATTTCTAGGTTTATCTACATCACAACCTTTTCCAACGGAAACAAAATAACCAAAGAGCTGTAATGGAATAATCGCTAAAGAGTTAGCAAAATATGGATTGGTTTCTGGAATATAAATCACATAATCTGCTACCTCTTCTATTTCTGTCTGCCCTTCAAATGCAACTGCAATTATGACTGCACCTCTACTCTTAACTTCAATTACATTGCTAACCGTTTTGGCAAAGAGCTCTGGCTGAGTAGCAATTGCACCTACCAAGGTTCCCTCTTCTATCAGAGAGATGGTTCCATGCTTTAATTCTCCAGCTGCATAAGCTTCTGAATGTACATAAGAAATCTCTTTCAACTTTAAAGAGGCCTCTAAGGCTATAGCATAGTCAATACCACGTCCCATAAAATACATATCTTTTGCTGCTACATAACGATTTGCATATTTTTGTATTAAATCTTTATTCCCTAGCAGTAACTCTATTTGATGAGGCAATTTTTTCATATCCTCTATCATAGTATGCAATTGACTATCCGAAATATTCCCCTTCGCCTTTGCTAGGCTAAGGGTAAGCAAATAGAGCGATACTAATTGTGCACTATAAGCTTTAGTGGTTGCCACACTAATCTCTGGTCCAGCCCAAGTATAAATCACATCATCGGCTTCACGTGCAATAGAACTTCCCACAGCATTTACGATTCCAAGAACTGGGAATCCAAGTTTCTTACTTTCTCTTAATGCTGCTAGAGTATCTGCTGTTTCTCCTGATTGGCTAATCACTAAGACTAAGGTGCCTTCTTGTAAAATAGGATTTCGATATCTAAATTCACTTGCCAAATCCACTTCTACTGGAATTCGCGCCAAGGATTCTAAGACATATTTCCCAGTAATACCTGCATGATAAGCAGAGCCACAAGCTACGATATGTATCTTATTAATAGCTTGCATTTGCTCTTGTGTCATGTTCCACTCTTCAAACTCAATTCCCCCATTCTTAAGTCTTGGATGAATTGTATCATGAAGAATCTTTGGTTGCTCATAGATCTCTTTTAGCATAAAGTGTTCATAGCCACCCTTTTCTGCTGCATCTGCATCCCAATCAATGTGAACGCATTCTTTCTGTATTTCAATTTCATCTTCTGTATAAAAGCGAAGACTGCCCGCTTGCATACGAACGATTTCATAATTTTCTACATAGTATACATCTCTAGAATATTTTAGAATTGCAGGTACATCTGATGCAATATAGCAAGCCCCTTCGCTTTCTCCAACAATCAAAGGAGAATCTTTTCTTACTGCAAATAACTCATCTGGATAATCCTCAAACATAATACCTAGAGCATAAGACCCTTCTACTCTTCTAAGCACCTTTTCTATGGCCTCTAGTGGATTTCCCTTGTTATAATAATCTAATAAATGAGCCAATACCTCTGTATCTGTTTCTGATACAAATTCATAACCTCTTTTTATTAGTTTATCTCTTATTTCAGCGTAATTCTCAATAATTCCATTATGAACCACTGCAATACTTTCTTCTTTATTATAATGTGGATGTGAGTTTACATCGCTTGGTGCACCGTGAGTTGCCCAGCGAGTATGACCTATCCCAATGCAACCCTTGGTAAGAGTTCCACCTTTCGTTAAATTCTCTAACACACTCAATCTTCCTGCCGCTTTTCTAATACTGATTTTTCCATCCTGTAAAAGCGCTATTCCAGATGAGTCATAACCTCGATACTCAAGTTTTGACAAACCGTCCAAAATAATTGGAGCAGCTTGTTCCTTTCCAATGTAACCAACAATTCCACACATACTTCTATCTCCCTTCTTTTTTCCAATACTCTTTGTTTGATGTATATTTTAAAATAGTTCTATAGGATAAGTCTTGATACCTTTTTCCTAGTCGATACCCTATATACTTGGCAGCACTGATATAAATTAAAACGAAAATATAGATGAATTTCTTTTCACTACATAGATATTCTATATTCTTTTTGATCATACTTTTCCCCTCTTTTTCAGAAGAAATCTTGGAAAAAATATGAGAATAATCTGTCTGAGAAACTCCTAAATCAAAATTTCTTCTCAATTGTTGCATGAAGTTAAAATGATGCGAATGAATCACCTTTGCCTTGGCGGCATAGAAAACTGCATATCCTGCTTCTAAACAGCGATAAGCAAACACCATATCCTCATTAAATATCATAGGGCTATCAAAGCCCCCTAAGCTATCATATATGGATTTTCTGTATGCGGCGCATACATCTGAACAAAAGAATGCCTTGATTCCCATGGTTTCCATATCCTGCTTCTTCTTTTTTCTTTCTTGTTCTGGATAATTGAAACTTCTTGAAAAAGTTTCGATTGGATCACTATCTATGTTCGGCAGTTGTCTCGCATAGGAAACTGCTACTTCCTGATCTTCAAATGGTTTTAATAATTCTTCTATCAAAAACTCATTTTCTGGCACTGCGTCCTGTGTCATACAAATCACAAAATCTGATTTTGCATAAGACATCCCAAGAGCTCTCGTAGCGCCATGATCAAACTCCTCTTTCTTAATATGGTGTACCTCAATATTTGGATGTTTTATCTCATAATCAAAATATGCCTCTTCTGTATTCATCAAAATAATATGATGAATTTCCTTTGTCTGCCGCTCTAGCATCTCCATAAGTTTATGAAATAACTCATCTGGTTTATACGTCAAAATAATAATATCAACACTCAAAATTCTTCCCTCACTATTTTCAAAAAAAGTGTGGCAAGCCACACTTTCTTCTAATATACAGATTGTATTTTCTCATTAATTTCTATTACTTTTTCAGATGCTTCATAGTCATCTGCATCAAAAAAGTTAGCATGGAATTCTTCTACTGAACTGCTTAAATCCATAGCAATAATAGAATCTCCCGAACCTGGAATCGAAGTAGTTGTCAAATCCTCTCTTGCTGGAAATCCACCTTCGTCTACCAGTTCATAGGTAGCCAGTCCAGTTAAAATTTCAATCATATCAGTCACATCTATATTAGTCGAAATCATTCCAAAGGAATGATTCACTAAACTAGTTAATTCTGCAAGGTCCATAGTCTTTGATTCTTCTAAAATCGCTGCAATCACAGCCCTCTGTCTAGCTGTTCTTTGATAATCGTCGCCTACTTGTCTCACTCTACAATAACTTACTGCTTGAAGTCCATTCAAAGTTTGAACACCAGCTTCTTCGATTGGTGTATAATTATCGTCCAATCCCCATTCCATTCTTAGACTCAATTGATAATTATTGATATGTGTTATTTCACTTTCTTTGATTTCCATTTGTATGCCACCAATGGCATCTACCACTTCTAGCAAACCTTCAAATCCTACGGTTACAAATTCTGTAATATTCAAATCTAAATTTGCATTAAGCATGCTAATAGCGCCTGTTGGTCCACCGATAGAATAAGCCTTATTACACTTTCCATAGCTATCATTCCCCAAATTCAAATAGGTATCACGATACACAGAAATAAGTTTCACTTCTTTAGTTTCGTTGTTCACTGAGGCAATCATAATCGTATCACTTAAGGTTCCTGTCCCCAACTCACCTTCTCTCGAATCCACACCGAAAAGGGCAATTGTTCTATAAGTCTCTAAAGTTTCATTTTCCTGTGCCTCTACATTTACAACTACATGATCCAAATTTAATTCTGTCTTTTGTGCTCCTGTTTCTGGATCTGTAAATTTAAGAACAGTCCACAAAACACCAAGCAACACAGCTAATATTGATATTTCTATTGCTAAAATAAGTACTTTTCTTTTAGAACTTTTCTTCTTCACTCTTTTTCTACTCATTAGAATTCCTCTATTCTATATATGATTGTGTTTCCGATTTGATTTTATCACTAATGTCCTTCACTTCATCCGAAACTTCATAAGCCTCTGATCCAAAAAATCTTTCATGGAACTCTGTTACTGCATCCTCTAAGTCGACAGGAATTACCGAAGAACCCACACTACCTAGCGTAGCCGTTGTCAAATACTCTTCTCCTGGGAATCCACCTTCGTCTACTATTTCATAAGCTGCAATGTTGGAAAGTACAGCAATAATGTCTGTAAGTTCTAGTGAGGTATAAATACTAGAAAAAGCATTTTCAGCAATGCCTGTTAATTCACCAACAGAAAGGCTTTGCGCTTCATCTAAAATTGCTTGAATTACTTCTCTTTGTCTCTCGGTTCTAGCAAAATCGTCGCCTGCTGTATAACGAATTCTACAATAGCTTACTGCTTGCAAGCCATCTACTGTTTGTAAGCCTGTTGTTGTTACTGGATCGTATCCATCCAAATCAGAAGTATCTGCAATACTAATTTGATAATTGTTAATATGCTTCAACTCTGCACTATCTATCTCTATTTCAATGCCTCCTACAGCATCTACTACATCCATTAGCCCATCAAAACCTATGGTAACAAAGTCTGTAATATCTAAGTCCAAGTTCATATTCAACATACTAATTGCTGCTTGTGGTCCACCTTTTGCATAGGCAGCGTTACATTTATTATAAGTATCGTCTCCTAGATTCAAATAAGTATCTCTATAAACCGACATGATTTTCACTTCATTTGTCTCATTATTAATAGATGCAATCATAATGGTATCACTTCTTGTATTTTTGGTTAATTCTCCAACTGTAGAATCTACCCCAAATAATGCAATTGTTGTATATTGATCTAGTGCTTCATTTTCTTCTACTTGTTCATTTACAGATAAATCATCATCATCAAGTTCTACTCTCTGAATCCCTGTATCCTCATCTGTTGCTGCAAACACAAAGTAAGCTAATACCGCTAATGCCAGTAACAAAATAATTTCCAATCCGAAAATAATCAATTTTTTGTATCTGCTTTGTGCTTTTCTCGTTCTTCTTGCCATTACCATTCCTCTTTCCATTTTCCTCAATATGCATTTTTATTGATAAATCCAATAAAAATGGTTGTAAATAAAATTCTAATGTCCAAACTAGGAGTCCAGTTTTCGATGTAATAAATGTCTAGCTCAATTCGCTTTTTGATGGATGTATCACCTCGATAACCTTTGATTTGCGCCCAACCTGTCATCCCTGGTCGTACCTGGTGCTTAATCATATATCTTGGGATACTTTCTTTAAATTGTTCCACAAACTGAGTTCTTTCTGGCCGTGGCCCTACTAAACTCATTTCGCCCCTTAATATATTAAAGAGTTGTGGTAGTTCATCCATACTTGTCTTTCTCATTAACTTGCCAATCTTAGTTACCCTTGGATCGTTCTTTACCGTCCACCCCTTAGCTTCATCCTCTACCGTTTGCATTACCATAGATCGAAACTTATACATACAAAAAGGGCGATTATTCAAACCAATTCTTTCTTGCTTGAACAAAATGGGACCTTTTGATGATAACTTTATCCCAAGGATACAAACTAACATAATCGGAGAAAAAAGTACACAAGCAAATATCGCGCCCAAAATATCCATCCACCGTTTAATGATACGATTCCCTATACTTGTCAAAGGAACATGTCTAATATGAATCACTGGAAGTCCATCTACATCTTCGGTATATGGCTTTGTTGGAATTACATTGTTATAATCTGGAATAAACTTTGTATGCACACCTGATTTCTCACAGATTGCCACAATCTTCTCTAATTTATCGTAATCATGTAATGAAATTGTTATGGCAATCTCATCTAAGTCATTTTTTTCTAAAATGTTAGCTAAATCATCCACCTTGCCAAGTACAGGGATTTCACTGTACGCTTCTTCCTCACTCAAATGATCGTCTAGAATCCCATAGATTTTGTAGCCCCACTCTGGATTTTCCTCAATACATTTAATATATTGCTTGGCTGTTTCTGAATTCCCAACCAAAAGTACATGTTTTAGATTGTAGCCTTTTTGTCGATAGGATTGCAAGATAGTTCTTAGCAAAAATCGATAGATACTCGCTAACACTACATTGACTACCGCAAAATAAATAATCATGGTTCTAGAGTAATCCACTTCTCCCAATACATAAAGGATGGCAAAGAAACAAAATACTCCAACCAAATTCACTCTTATAATATCCCAGAGTTCTGATTTTCGCTTAATCGTTCTCTTTGGTGTATAGAGCCCTAAAAGAGAATAAACCACGATATAGATGGGTACCACATAGTAGAGCACAGCAAAATATTCTCCTTGGGAAAGTGCACCAACCCCTTCTTCTTGAAAAATATCCACTTCAAACTTAATATACCAAGCTACAATATAGGCAATGATCACTACAATAGCATCAATACATAGGTGTATATTATTTAATAATTTCTGATTATGCTTTATCATAAACGTCCTTCTCTATTTCCATATTAAAAACATATTTTTCCACAACAGTCTTTGTATGTTCCAATAATTTCTAAAAGGAACTTTCCTTATTTTCTTAGGTTTATTTTCTGCATGGAAGCACATTTCAATACCTTTTTTCCAAGCATTTCTATAAGTTTTTCCAAGGCCTTTTCTTACAAAAAACAAATACTTGATTAGAAAACCTAAGAATAAAAATATTGAATTTAAGAAAATCTGCCATAGAGGCATATTTTTCCAAATCATAAAGACATTATTTCTAGCGGATAAGCTTACTTTAAATTCATTGTGTCTAGAACCTGTCGATCCGCTTCCTACATGTTCTACCCTTGCCTTTGGCTCGTAGAAATTAAGATAGGAACATAATCTTGCACGATAGCCAAGATCCACATCTTCTAAATAGGCAAAATGACTTTCATCAAAATATCCTACTTGTTCAAAAGCTTCTCTTCGATAAATGGCTGCACCTGCACAAGCAGAGAAAATCTCTCCTCCTTGATCATAGTCTAGCTCTGCTTTCCCTACACCTCTTGCTTTTGCCCAACCTAAGGCTGAATAAAAATCACCAGCATTGTCTATCCTACTAGGGTCATGCATCATTAACATCTTAGGACTAACCGAGAAAATCCGCTCATCAGATTCCATCCTTTTTACTAATTCCTGAACGTATCCTGCACAGATTTTAGTGTCATTATTTAATAAAATAACATATTTTGTTTTAGCCATTTGAATCCCTAAATTTACGGCATGACAAAACCCAGAATTTTCTTTTAAGAACACACTTTCTATCTGTTTGTTATCTTCTAAATAGGATACTGATCCATCCGTAGAACCATTATCAATCACCAAAACCTTCACATCTTTTGGTGCAAATTCCTCGATTGACTGTAGACAATCTTCTAAAAAATGTTTTCCATTATAATTAGGAATCACTATGGTAATCATTGACTCTCCATCTCTGGATCATAAAGTATCATCCAGTTCTTAGCTTTTACATAGTTTGCCCAAGCTAAATTTATTTCTTCTTCTGTCATATGATCAAGATCTATACCTTGACAAAACGCCTTAAAGTAGTTCTGATTAACAATACTGTTATCTCTATCTCCAAGAGCACAAACTTGCCAGACACTTCCTCGATGCAAATGCCCACCACTAAAGCCTTTTCTTAGGCCACCATAAAGTAAGTTACCCGCTTCATCTCTTGCGCCTTTTACAATGCGATTCTTATGATACACAGGACCTACCACCATAGCAACTTCTTCTCTGCACTCAAAAATATCCTTCTCATAATCTACGCGATAAAACCCTAAGTGTTTGCTATGACGAACTGTTGCTAGAATACCACGCTCATTCAAGTCGTCTTGAATCGCTCTTTTTCCCGCTTCGTACGCATAAAGTTTGCTTTGAGGATTAATAGCAGTCGAATCTATATGACATCTCCAATGGTATAGTACTTTAGGAATGTTAACAATTTGTAAATGTTCTAATGTTCTTGCACCTCGTAAAATCAAATCATAATCTTGTGCTCCGTCATATTCTTTACGAAACTTAAGTTTTTGCATTAATGATCTCTCCATCACAGTAAAATGGCAGATGTAATTATTGGACCAAAGATAATCTTGATCAAACTTAGGCTTCTTATTTACATCATAAAATCGTTCCATTTCCCCATCGCCCTTATCTTCATCAGAATAAAGCATCTGTGCAGATGTTTTTTCGATTGCCAGAGCCATTTCAAAGAGAGCATCTCTTGTCAATACATCATCATGATCGAGAAGACCTACGTAATCCCCTACTGCTACTTCTAACGCGGCATTGGTATTTTCTGATATTCCTTTATTTTCATTTAATTTAATATATCGAATTCTATTATCCTCTATTTGATCTACTATTTCTTTCAAAGAATCATCTTTGCTTGCATCTGCTAAAATCAGCTCAAAATTCCCATAACTTTGCGTTCTTAAAGACTCTATCATTTCTATGAAATATTCTCTTGGTGTGTGATAAACTGGCACCAAGATACTAAATAAAATTTTATGTTGAAATTGGTAGCTGCTTTGCCTGTCTAATTCCTCTTGGCTCACTGGAATATATTGGTAATTTTCTTCTTTTAAAAAAGCCCTCTCTCTTGCTGCTAATAGGGCTGCCTTAATTCCATTCTTTTTAAGATAATAGTATGTTTTTTTCCAATTTGAAGCTTGTAATACCTTTTTAATCATAGCCACTTTTATTACATCCTTTTCCTATAAAAAGTGGAGCTTTCGCTCCACTTTTTTAAACTAAATTAATTCTTTTACTGCTTCTGTTAATGCTTCTACTTGCTTGTCTGCATCTTCTAGAGAAGATCCTTTTACACCCATATAAAATTTGATTTTAGGCTCAGTTCCTGATGGACGAGCACAACACCAACAATCGTTTGGCAATTCAAAATATAATACATTAGAGGTAGGCAATCCTGTTTCTGATTCTTCTCCTGTAGCCATATTCAAGACTTTACCTGTTTTGTAATCGCGGAAATTCAATACATCGAAGGCTCCAAATTTCTTTGGTGGATTATTTCTAAGCTTTTCCATGATTTCTGTAATTTGTCTACTACCATCAATCCCTTTTAACGTAATTGTGTATTGAGACTCTTTATAGTAACCATAAGCTTTGTACATGTCTTGCATCATATCCCAAAGAGTAATTCCTTCATTCTTACAATAAGCTGCTACTTCACATAGACACATAACTGCTACAATCGCATCCTTATCTCTTGCATGAGTTCCTGCTAGACAACCATAAGATTCTTCTAAACCGAAAACGTAGTTATTGCTACCTGTTTCTTCAAAGTGTTTAATTTGCTCGCCAATATATTTAAATCCAGTTAATACTTCTATAAATTTAGCTTGATATGCTTCTGCGATAACACGAGCCATATTTGTAGTAACGATAGTAGAAACTAAAGCTGGATTTTCTGGCATTGTATTAGTCTTCACTTTTTCTCTCATCAAGTACTCGCAAATTACCATTCCTGACATATTACCTGTAAATGGGATATATTCACCTGTAGCAGCATCTTTTGCGTAGATACCAAGTCTATCTGCATCTGGATCGGTTGCTAAAACTACATCAGCATCTACTTCTTTTGCAAGCTTTAATGCAAGTTCAAACGCTTTTGGATCTTCTGGATTTGGATACGCTAGTGTTGTAAAGTTAGGATCTGGCATTTGTTGCTCTTTTACCACATATACTTGTTCAAATCCTAATTCACTTAAAATTCTACAAACTGGTACATTTCCTGTTCCATTAAATGGAGAAAATACAATCTTTAGATCCTTTGCTGCTTTTGCAATCACTTCTGGATGTACGATTTGCTCTTTTAAAGCTGCCATATATGCATCATCCATTTCTGGACCAATCACGATATAACGACCACTTGCCATAGCCTCTTCTTTTGTCATAGTCTTAACGGTATAGAAATCAGTAATGGCATTTACTTCTGCGATAATTTCTGCATCTTTTGGTGCAGTAACCTGTGCGCCATCGTTCCAATATGCTTTAAATCCATTATATTCTGGTGGATTGTGTGAAGCAGTAATTACAATCCCTGAAATACATCCTAATTGACGTAGGGCAAAGGATAATTCTGGGGTAGGTCTTAGACTATCAAATACATAAGCCTTGATTCCATTTGCTGCCAAACAAAGTGCAGCTTCATCACAAAATTCTGGAGACATACGTCTTGAGTCATAAGCTATCGCAACCCCTTGATCTGCTCCTCCTTGCTTAATAATATAATTCGCTAAACCTTGTGTTGCTTTACGAACAGTATATAGATTCATTCTATTAGTTCCAGCTCCAAGTACTCCGCGAAGACCACCTGTCCCAAACTCTAAATCTTTATAAAATCTGTCTTCCATTTCCTTCTCATCGTCTTTGATTGCTAACAACTCATTTCTTGTTGCTTCATCAAAATACTCATCTGTGCTCCAAAAATTAAACTTTTCTCTAAACTCCATCTCTCTTCCTCTCCTTCTATCATTACATTATTTTTAATGAAAAATCACTACGATCCAAACTAAAATTCTGGTTATAATATGGATCCCCTTTATCTAGCATTTCTTTCCATTTGTTCCTAAACACTTCTGATTCTCTGTTGTACCTTGCTAACTTTTCACCATTATCATCCATTCCTCTTGAGAGAGATTCATGATGATAGCATTCTGCAAATGGGGTAAAGACATTTAGATATCCTGCTTGTCTCAATTTCAAACAAAAATCAACATCATTTAAAGATATTTCAAAGCTCTCATCTAAACCATTTACTTCATCAAATAATTGCTTCTTGACCATAAGACATGCACCTGTTACTGCACTTACATTCTGTGCATAACAAAGCCTTCCCATATATCCTAGATTAGCCTTGGATTGTTTATAATGGCTATGACCAGCTGTCCTATGGGCACCCAAACCTAGGACTACCCCTGCATGTTGGATGGTTTTATCTGGATAATATAGTTTTGCTCCTACTGCGCCTACATCCCTTCGCTGTGCATACATCAACATTTCTTCTAACCAATTCACAGTAATCACTTCGGTATCGTTGTTTAGAAGCAAGATATAATCGCCAGTAGCAAAGGAAGCTCCATAATTGTTAACGGCAGAATAATTAAACGTTCCACTAGTCTTATATTCTACTATCTGAATTCTATCACATTTTACCTCTTGATAAAAGTCAAAAGTTTCTTTTTCTGTACTATTATTTTCGACGATGATAATTTCGTAATTTTCGTAGGTAGAACGCTCTACAATTGAAGTAATACAGCGCTTCAAATCGCTTACATGATCTTTATTGGCTATCACAATACTAATTTTGGGATTACCTAAGACCTCATATCGTATTTTAAATATAGTTTCAAAAGCTCTCGTACTAGTAATTTTAAAGTGTTCCATTCCATTGCTTCTCAAATGATCTGCTACCGCTCCCCTTGCTGCTTCAATGGCATAGCTCTTTGCACCAATATTGCTAGCAACACTATTCGGATGACATCTCCAATAATACAGTAACTTTGGAATATGCACTACCTTACTAGCTTTACTAGTCAGGCGTAAAATCATATCATGATCTTGACTTCCATCAAATTTAGTACGGAATAATTCCGTCCCCTCTAATAAACTTCTCTTAAACACGCTAAAATGACATATATAATTATTTGCGCGTAAGTTATCTGGAGCATAATCAGGTTTAAAATGCATGGTCAACATATGATCTATATTTCCACTCTTAAAGGTAGTTTCATCACAATATAGATAGTCTGCACCCTCTTCATTGATGGCTTTAACATACTCGAATAATACACTAGGGTGTAAAATATCATCATGATCAAATAGCCCAATATAATCCCCAGAAGCCAAACTTAGACAAGCATTGGTATTTCCTGATATTCCTTCATTTTTCTCTAACTTCTTATATACAATTCTATCATCCCGATCACAGTATTCTTTGCATACTTCTTCCACATAAGAAAACTCATTTGTAGAACCATCTGCTAGGCAGAGCTGCCATCCCTCATAGGTCTGTACCAGAACAGACTCTATCATTTCTTTTAACATCTGCCTATCCGTATTATAGAGCGGAACCAAGATGCTAATCTTAGGTCGATAAGCAAATACTGTATTTCTTTCCTTGTCTACTTGTTCTTTTGTCGGAAAGCTAGCAGTCCCAAACTGCTTCATAGCAAGCCTTTCTCGTTTCTTGTAATCAATTTTGGCCAATACCCCTCTAGGACCACCACAATTTTTAATGCGATTGACTTGTCTAATTCCGGCATGCATCACAGATCTTGCAGGTGAACTAAGTTTCCAAATAGGATTGTTCTTGATGCGATCTACTTTGAACTGCAAGTCTTCGTTTTTATCTTCTAAATCTGCAATTCTTTCTGCCATTTCTGCACATTTTCTATGTTCATTTTCGTAGGCTTCTTTATAATTAAGTTCCATTCCCTACCCCATTCTTTTCTTAATTTCAATCTATTTCTAGCCATATCTTACCACAAGCCTTAGAGATTCACAATTACATTTGTTTCTTTTCTAAGTTTCAAGCTAGAACAAAGGTCTTTTGCCATCAGCACAACCTGGTAGGTATCTTTGGCTAAATTCTCTTTGGGAATTCTAATCTCAAAGCCACTCATTCCCACGTTTTTTTGATCTTGTAACTGCTCTAACAAATCATAGCGGTAGCTTTTATCTAATTTCATTCCATAAGAATTTTCACTTCCCTGTAAATATAAACTTGCTTCGAATAAGCTATTGTCACTTCCAAGCACTACCACATAACCGACCAAAATCAGCTCGCTTTGTTCTGTGTATACTTGTTCCACCACTGCTTGTAAACAATGATTCAAAGAAGCATGAGCTTCTGTCTGTTGTTTGCTTTTTTCTAATTCCTTCCCACTCATAAAACTACGTATCTCTTGTTGTTTATTTCTGCCTTCTACATAAGCTGGTTCTATCTTGGTATCCAAATACCTTGCATTTAAACCATAGCTTCCGATTTGATAGGGATAGTAGGCATCCTGCCCCTGCATCTTTGGATGAATTTGATAGAGTTTTTCTCTCTCTCTTAATAGGCGGCTTCTCTTTTCCACCGAATCATCTTGTCCCCTACTAACCGATTCATGATGAATCAAATGATGGTTGCAACATACTACATTTTGATAAGCTTTCTCTAAAGCATGAAAACATAGCTCCACATCATTAAAAGCAACTGGTAAATTTTCATTCATGCCACCTAGGCTTTTATAGACTGAAGATTTTATCATAAGACAAGCCCCAGTCACAGCGCTTACATTATGAATTCCTCGATTTCTATGATCATAATAAGGCTTACCATCCTCATGAAATTGTAATTTATGCACCGGTCCCATGGGAAGATTTGTAATCCCTGCATGTTGAATCCTTTTGCCATCTGGATATAAAAGTTTCATACCAACAGCACCGGTATGTTCCACTTGGAACTGCTGTAGCATTTCTAAGAGCCAGCCCTCTTCCACCGCTTGAATATCATCGTTTAGAAATAGGAGGTACTCTCCCTTTGCCTTTTCACTTCCCCAATTACACATCTTAGAAAAGTGAAATTCCATAGCTTGGTATAGATATGCACAAGAGAGCTTTTGTTTTTCTTCTTTCTCCACATCAATGCACAATTGTTCTATCTCTTTTCGCACCAATTCACTAGAACCATTATCCACAATAATAAACTCTAGAAAATCTAATCGGTTTCTTTCTTCTTTGGTGGTGTTTAAAACAGAGTGAATACAGGTAGATAAGAGTTCAAAATGATCTTTCGAAGGAATCACAATGGATAAACTCTTTGGAATCAACTTAGACTCTAAAGGATAATCTTCCTTCTTTTCTAACAGGCGATAACCTGGAATATCTTTGTGCCATGTTATCTGCTGGCCCTCTTCCTGCGTATTCGCCTTCGCTTGTATGCTAGAAATATGAGATATTCTTGCCCCCTTTTGTAGGCATTCCATCATCCACAGCCTACGATTTGTAGTTTCTTCCCACATACTTTCCTTCACATAGACAGCAGGCCCTAAGTAGTCCTCAGCCCATAATCTATGAGGGCTAAATGCAGGTAAAAAAATAGGAACTCCATCTAGTTCATAATCCCCGTATAAAAATTCTGCTTCATATTCTTTGGAATCTTCCTCCTTAAGCCACTCATGATATGAGATTTTGTGATCTCGGATGGAGGTTTCATACTGCTTTTTATAATATTTTTTCCACAGAAATGATAATCCTTTCATGCCATCTCCTTTACCATATTTTTCTCAGATTCTTGCTTAAATTCTGGGCTGTTTCTTCTCCAACAAAGAAGATGTCAAATGCTAATTCTAGCGTATTCACTTGCTCTTTTGCTTCTTTTTGTAAATTTATCTTGATATTAGGATCCGCTGTTTCAAAAATATAAACACCGTTTGCCTTTTTCCCATTGATACTAATATCGTTACCCTTACTAATTGGGATCCCGTTCCATCTAAGCTCTGTCACTTTCACAACACAAGCTTCTTCGCAAGGATCTACTCGTAGTTGTATTACGTCTTGTGGCACCGTTATTTTTAAATTCATTTGGTTGCTAGAAACTAGATTTTGACAGAAAATTTCTGATTCTTCTTCTGAAAACCCACGACCAGTATCGTAATATACTTGTACGCGCCTCTCCGCTTGTTTCAAAAGAAAGGCTCTTTCAATATCCTCTTTATGGTACACTCGTCTACCTAATTCATAGCTTTTTAGTTCATAGCTTTTGTTTCCTTTTGTTACCAAGGATTGAAATTCTAGTTCTGCGTTAATATATTGCGCTACCTCTTCTCTAGAAAGTTCTAATTGTTCTATGATAAGGTTTAGTGGAAAATCCTTTTGCTCTAACGAGAAACAGTATGCAGCACGAAAGGCAAGTTCTTTTGCACTCAGCTCCTTCTCTACCACCCACTCATAATCAACTACATTCCAAGTACGATCTTGAATTAATATATTACTAAAAATAAAATCCAAATTGCTGCATTCCCTTTGAATTTTCAGCTTGTTCTCTAATTTATTTAGAAACTCCAAAAATAAGCATGAAATTCCTGCTTCATCCTTTTTCATTACCAAGTCATTCATGCGTTTCGCCAAGGAAACACCTGACACAAAAGCAAAATTGACACTATCGTCACCCTCCATGACACAAGTCGCAAAATTAAAATCTTCCCTGTCATAACTTGCTTTCAGTAAGGAAAAGGAATCTGCCATTCTTTGTACATGCTTCTTGGCTTCTCTTGTCAATGCTTTCTTTTTGACTTCTTTTATTCCGTCCTTTTCCACTATACTGGTTTTGATTTGATACTCCTTTGCTCGCTCATTAGAATATCTGATATAAGTGGTAGGATAAGAGGTTCCTACTACTAACATATAGCTGTTCGTCACAAAGGAAAACATCCCGTCTTTGACTGCTTCTTTCATCATCTTAGCTTCTGGATAAGAAAGATATCTATCACATTCAAGATCATAGATATCTTTTTCAAGGTCGCTATCCTCTGGTAATCGTTTCTCACTAAATAATGATTGCATCCTTTGAAAACTTGGATACGGATAGTATAGCGTATATTCTTCCCCTCCCTCTATCAGGGCTAAGATTTCATAATAACTATAGGCTTCCTTATCTTCAAGAAGGAAAGAAGCTGCAAACTTATTATTGGCAAGCAAAACAAGCCGTCCGTCTTTTTTCCTTTGTGTTAGTAGTTCTTGAAAAGCTTCTTTCCCTATTTTCTCTCCATAAACTATAACAAAGTCATAAGACTCTTGGCTTACCATCCGGACTTCGCCTAGTGATTGCTTGGTGAAATTTATTTCCTTTTCTAGTCCATAAACTTCGATTTCTCTAGGTAAGTCCCCGACCCACAAAACTTGACTGTTTGCAGGAATTTCTAAACAATCTATGGCATTGATCACTAGCTTGTTTTCTTCCATTCTGCCTCCCACTCTACTTTACATCTACTTTAGAAAACATATCATAATATCCTACCGTATCTTTATCCGAAATAACCGTAATATTCAACACATCATACAATCTATGATATACCACAAATGCATCCCCTTCCATACCAGTACAACCAAGAGACAATAAATATTCTCCGCCCTGTAAACTCATGGTCTGAGTAAAACTAATCTCCTTTACTTGCCCTTGTCCCACCGAATCTAAGAAGGCCTTTTCGTACATAGTATTGGTACCTGTAATTTCGGTACCTTTGATATCCTTAAATTTATAAGTAAAGATTGGAGCTTTAATTTCTTCTTGAAAACGGACTTTGTAATGAATCGTAAACTCCGTCCCCTTTTCAATAGCTGTTGTCTGCACTCCATTTTCGTCTGTAATATAATAATCAAAAATTTGGGCCTGTTCCGTTCCATACTCCAAGGTATTCGGATTGTGTCCTACTTGTTCTGCTGCCAAAGCTTTGATATCTGCATCATCTAATAAACTTGGTTCGTCTTCTTTAATCTCATATTGACCTACCAACACCTTTTTGTACACATCAATCATTTCCTTCGCAGTACCTTCTCCTAGTTTATCTCCTTTATTCAATAAGATAACTCTATCGCAGTACTTTTGAATGGTAGAAAGATCATGACTAACAAAAATAATGGTTTTCCCCATTTTTTTGAACTGTTCAAACTTATGATAGCACTTCGCTTGGAAAAACACATCCCCCACACTTAATGCTTCATCCACAATCAAAATCTCAGGTTCAATGCTAATAGCTACAGAGAAAGCCAATCGTACAAACATACCAGAAGAATAGGTTTTCACAGGTTGATGGATATACTCCCCTATATCTGCAAAACGTAGAATTTCCTCTAGCTTTGCATCGATTTCCTCATGGGAGAATCCCATCATAGTACCATTTAAATAAATATTTTCTAAACCACTATATTCCATATCGAATCCTGCACCTAATTCTAATAAGGCTGATATTCTTCCATTCACAGATACCTTACCTTCGGTAGGAGTCACAATGCCTGTGATAATTTTAAGTATGGTAGATTTCCCAGAACCATTGGTTCCAATAATACCTACGCACTCTCCTCGATCGATACTAAAGTCAACCCCCTTTAGAGCTACATGCTGGGTATATTTTTTCTTTCCAATCCCCAAGGCATCTTGAATCCTATGGGCAGGTTTTTGATATAATTTATATATCTTTTTCACATTTTCAACCAAAATGGCTTTTTGATTTTCCATCTGCGCCCCCCTATATAACATCTGCAAAATGATATTTCAATTTTACAAACATTCGCTTTCCTACGATCAACAATACTAATGTAATTACCCAGAAATACAAGGTATATCCCAGATCATCCCAGAAAAACTGCTTTCCATAAATTGCATCTCGATAACCTAGTACAATATAGCACAGAGGATTTAATTTCAAAATTGTACCAATCATAGGATGCCATGCATCTGCCATTGCAATATCCCAAAGGATAGGAGTTGCCCACATACCAAGTTGTAGACCGATGGAAATAATTTGTGTCAAATCTCTAAAAAACACTACAACAGAAGATGTAATATAGCTAAGTGCTACTACCAATACTGCTAGTGCAAAACTATAGTAAATCACTTGTAGCGTATAAAGACTTGGATAGAAACCATAAAAGCTTGCAATCAGTAATACAATCCCTACAAAAAATGCGTGGATAAAACTAGCTGCTATCACACGTACCACTGGTAAAATTTGAATATCAAACACTACTTTTTTTACCAAATACTGATAAGCTAACAAGGAGGATGTTCCATAATTCCATGCTTCACTAAAATAAAACCAGGGAACTAAGCCAGCCGTTAAATATAATACATACGGCACCGTTACTCCCCCTGCAAGTTCTTGTGATCTTGTTCCTAATAAAAATTCAAATACTACCCAATACATCAACACAGTAACAACTGGTTGTATTAAAGCCCAAAGGGCTCCTAGGGAAGAACCTGCGTAACGCTTTTTAAAGTCATTACGCGAGAGTTTCCATATGAGCCTTCTATTTGCAATCAATTCTTTCATTTAGATATCCTTTATTGTTCCCCATTTTTTATCCTTATCAGACATGATAATTTCCATATCTGCTGGGATTGGCCATTCAATTCCGATTTCTTCATCATCAAAGCAAATTCCACCTTCATCCTCAGGCTTGTAGAAATCAGAGCATTTATAACAAAATTCAGCATACTCACTAAGTACTAAGAAACCATGAGCAAAGCCTTTTGGTACAAAAAACTGCTTTCTATTTTCTTCAGAAAGAATAACACCATGCCATTTTCCATAAGTCTTAGAATCTTTTCTTAAGTCAACTGCTACATCAAAAACTTCTCCTTTGATGACACGTACTAATTTATCTTGTGGAAAATCCTTTTGGAAATGAAGCCCTCTTAACACACCTTTCTTTGATGCCGATTGATTATCTTGTACAAAGTTAACATCAATCCCTGCTTCTTTATAGTCCTTCGCATTGTAAGTTTCCATAAAGTAACCTCTACTATCACCATATACAGCAGGTGTCACTACGAATAAACCTTCTATTTCACATTTCTCTACACTAATCTTTCCCATATTGCTCCTTATAATCCATTTGCGATTTCTACTAAATATTGTCCGTACTCTGTTTTCAACAATGGCTCTGCTAACACTAGCAGTTGCTCTTTTGATATAAAACCTTTTTTATATGCAATCTCTTCAATACAAGAAATATAAAGTCCTTGTCTCTTTTGGAATGCAGCTACAAAATCGGATGCTTCTAACAAAGCGTCATGATTCCCTGTATCAAGCCAAGCAAATCCTCTTCCCATGGTTTCAACCGCTAAGGTACCTCTTCGTAAGTATTCATTATTGATGCTTGTTATTTCAATTTCTCCACGAGCTGATGGCACTACATTCTTTGCAATTTCTACCACATCATTATCATAGAAATATAAACCAGGTACGGCATAATTACTCTTTGGATTTTCAGGTTTTTCTTCAATAGAGATTGCCATTCCATTAGCATCAAACTCAACCACTCCATATTCTCTTGGATCTCTAACATAATAGCCAAAGATAGTTGCCCCTTGTTCTCTCTTAGAAACATCTACAAGCATTTTAGAGAAACTTTGTCCATAGAAAATATTGTCCCCAAGCACAAGTGCTACACTGTCTGATCCAATAAACTCTTCTCCAATAATAAATGCATCTGCTAAGCCTCTTGGATGTTCTTGTATTTTGTAAACAAATGTCATTCCAAGTTGGCTTCCATCCCCTAATAAGTCTTCGAAGACTGGCAAATCCCTAGGTGTTGAAATAATCAACACCTCTTTGATTCCAGCCAACATCAAAGTGGAAAGTGGATAATAAATCATTGGTTTATCATATATTGGCATAATTTGCTTTGAAATTGCCTTTGTTAATGGATAGAGTCTAGTTCCCGATCCTCCTGCTAAAATAATTCCCTTCATTCTTCAATTTCCTAATAAGCGTCTATGCTTTCACGCTTTTCCCTTTCGCTATTAATAAGAAATATAACTTAAATTCAAATCGATATCTCCTGGGATACCTGGAAGTGAACCTTCGTCTGTATATTGCCACATATCATACTTTCCTGTGTAGGTCGGTGTACTAGCATATTGCGCTAACCAAACAGTATAGGCATTTAATTGATTCATATCTACATAACTTGTGAGCCATGATTTGTTTGCATAAATACCCGCCTTATATCCGCTGTTTTGGATTGTTTGACAGAACGCTTTTACCACAGCTGTTCTTGCTGAAACACTTAAACTATCAGCACGTCCATCTCGATCTGGATTAGAATATTCTACATCAATGAAAATTGGATATGTAATATTGTATCCTTTGACTAAGTTTAGTACCATAGAAGCTTCTTCTACAGCCTCTCTCTCATTGATTGCTTGGGAGAAGAAATATATCCCTATTTTCAACCCTGCTGCTGTAGCTCCTTGAATATGATTTTTGAAAGAAGAATCTTCTACCAACACACCAGAACCATAGCCACGATATCCACAACGAATAATAACATACTCTACTCCTGCTGCCTTTACAGCGTTCCAGTCTGTAACAACATTGTATCTAGAAACATCAATTCCTAATACCCCTGCATCTGATTTTAAAGTTCCATCACTATTGAAGGTGTATTTGATTCCTTGAATTACTTGGTCTCCTGTCACTTTATTTCCATTGGCATCATAGTAGTAAACTTTACCATCTAGTGTTTGCCAACCTGTATATTTATATCCTTCATTCTTTACGAAAAACTGAGTTGCTGTTCCATAGTGAGAGGTAGTAGCAAGAACATAGGATTCCCCTACTTTCACATAGACATCTAAGCCAGCGCTAGTCTTAAGAGGGGTCTCCACCAAAGTCTCTGCTGTAATTTTTGCTGTAGTTTCTGCAAATACATCTGGTTTGTCTTGATAACTTACTCTAACTAGTACATCAATACTTTTCCCTGAAGCTGCGGTTTCTGCTTTCACAGTGGCATTTCCTTGCCCTGGTGTAATACTAAACTCTGCGGTAGAAGCTGTCCAAGTATAAACCAAGGCCTTCCCTGCATCCGCGGTTACAGAAGGGGTCAAGGTAGTGGTAGCTCCTACTTTCATCGTTTGTGCTGGCATTGCTGCAATCGTAATCGCTCCATAACTTGGTAAAGCTGGCCCAGATACTACCACTTGTTTGCTTGCACTTGGGCTCCCTGCTGCTGCCCCTTGATACGAAACTGTTAAGGTTACCGTAGCAGCTTTTCCTGTCGCTGTTCCATTTGCTGTTACCGTTGCACTTGCTCCATTTGCTGCAAGAGTAAAATCAGTTGTATTATCTATTGCCCAAGTATAAGCCAAAGCCTTATCTGCATCTGCAGTAATTACAGGCGCAAAGCTATGACTAGCGCCTACAGCAATAGTAGTTGCTGCCATATCTGCTATGGTAATCGTTCCATAGCTTGGTGCTGGTGGTGCAACCACTGCAGTAAGTGTTAGATTTGCTGTAATAGTCGTAGTATCTGGCTTAGTCACAGTTACTGTTATTACACTAGTTTCTCCGTTAGTTGCTGCGCTTCCTAAACTCACAGTAGCTGTTGCGCCATTTCCTGTTATAACAAAATTGGCACTACTTGAAGTCCAAGCATAGGTAGCACCTTCCACAGCAGCACTTAAAGTCGCTGTTAAATTGCTCGTTTCTCCAGCTGCAATACTTCCTTTATCTGCACTAACAGAAACCGTTACTGGAACTTCTGTCACGGGCTCAGTTGTTGGTTCCGTTACTGGCTCGCTAGTAGTTGTCTCTGTAATCATGCTAACCGCACTTAAGGATACTACTGTAGGCAGTTCGAAACTTGTTTCTGCTACCATAGATAACACTCCAAGATTAGAAGCACTTGCAGTGGGTTGTACAATATCTGTTTTATTAATTTCTGAATAAGTACTAGAGATATCTGTCACCGTACTTTCTACCCAAGCTACCGTATCTTGCAAGGTAGTACCGCCTCCTGTATTATCTTCAGCATCTCCAGCCACTTCACTATCTTCTTTGTCTACTTCTACTTCCGATTCATCTTTAATCTCATCTTCAATTTCTACTTCTTCAAAAGCAATTTGCTTCTTTACATCAGTCGTATCACTGACCCCTTGCATCATATATTGTAAATATTTATCTGCTTCAAGTGGGATTAGCTCTACCTTATACTCTCCACCGGTAATATCCGTCTTATGTATAATACCATCCATATCAGCATCCACCCAAGTGTTGCTTTTCCCATCTGGATCTGTCACTTTCACTTCAAAAGGAACATTGGCAATTAATTTACCTGTGTCTTTATTGATAAATTTCACCTTTAAATCTCGGTCAATGGACACAAAGGCCAAATCAATTTCTACACTTGTTTGAATTTCTTCCTCTTCGTATTCCGTAGATTCTACTAGCTCTTCTTCTATTTCCTTTTGCTCATTTTTAAGTATTTCTCCAAGAGAAGTTAAACCTTCTTCTCCATAGATTAGAGTATTCTCAAATCCCGATGTAATATCACTATAACTTAAAACTGGCTCATCACCGCTACGACTCACAAGTACAACTGTTATCACCGTAAGTAACACAAGTGCAATGATACCGCCTGTCACATAAAGTAATTTATCGGAAATCATATCTAGAAAAGCATCAAATCCTGTTTTCTTCTTGCTTTTTCTTGTCGGAACTCTAGCAGCTCTTTCCATTTGTACCGGTTTCACCTGCTCTACAATCATCTCTTCTTGCTCAGATTCCTCTTCTTCTTGAGTCCCTAAATCGAAATCGAAATCAAAGGCTGTAGTTGCCGTTAAATCAACGCTAACAGATTCCATCTCATCGCTCTCACTTTTCACATCAGGCTCACACTCTACTTCTACGGATTCTAGGGCTGCTTCTACGGATGGAGCGCTTAACTCTACCTCCACTACAGTAGCCTCTTCACTCTCAAGTTCTTCCTCATCGAACGTTTCTTCAATGATTACTTCTTCTATCTCATCATCTTCTATTAGATGCCTATACTTCTCTCTATTTGTATTAAACAATTTCATAGCACTCTTTACCTTTCTTTATCCCAATTTAGGATTATGAAATTCGTGTCATAAATTCAACTTCAAATATTATAACATCTTTCCCTATTCTTGTCGATAAAATATTAGACGCAAAGTCTTGACTTTTCTCACAATTACTGTAAAAATAAATTGTCATGAAACTGTTAACACTGCCATAACAATATAAGATTATTATAATACGATATTCAATGAAAGGCTTGGTACAAACATGCAACAATGGTTACAAAAAATTAATTTTCATATCGTTTTCTTTCTCGCAGTTTTTCTCATTATCCTAATGGTAATTGTGCGCTTAGTTATTTGGGATAACAGCGGCACAACAATAGAATTTGATCCTAATGCTACTGTCCCAAACGAAACCGGCGATTCTTTTATCCCCTTTTTACCAGAAGAAGGTTACACCGATGATGGATTCAATGATATTGCATTCTTCGGAAATGCACCCTTTGCAGATGATGCTGGAACAGAGCAGAATTTAGTAGAGTTAATCGGTGCTAAAACAGGAGGTAGAGTTTATAACTTCGCATTTGAAGATTCCTATCTTTCTACGGAATCTCAAGTGTTATCCTATGAGAATCGAGATTTACTTAGTCTATACTGGCTTACCACTATATTTGCTGTTGACAATGATGTCATTGTAGATAATGCCCTACAAGCCAACATGACACTTAGCCAAGAAGAACTGGCTACACTGTCGTTATTAATGAATTTAGATTTTAGTACAATAGATATCATTGCTATCATGTATGATTCTAGTGATTACTTAGCAGTACGTGGTATGTACAACAATGATGATGATCAAAACATCACTCACTTTGCAGGTGCACTCAATGCCTCTATCCAACTAATACAGCAAACCTACCCCGACATCCACATTATTGTAATGTCACCGACTTACAGCTATGCTTTAGCCGAAGATGGGAGTTATTTAGATTCTTTCCGTACTGCTTATGGAGAAGAAGGAGCATTCCCTAGTTACATTCAATACCAATCAAACGTATGTTATAGCACCTACACTACTTTTGTAGATAACTTCTATGGAGGAGTCACCTACGAAGAAGCAGAACAATATCTTACAGACTATAAAAACCTAAATCAGGCCGGCAGAGAATTAATCGCTAACCGCTTTATGGAAGCTTATGAACACTATACTTTTTACAAAAAAGAAGCTTTGAACACAGAAACTTCAGAGTAAAAAGGAGCTGTTACACATCCCGTGTAACAGCTCCTTTTTTTTATACTTTGCTCGTCTTATATAATTCCTTTAGTTCTTGTACATCAAATTCATAATTGGTGTTACAGAAATGACAATTTAATTCTACTGGTTTCTTTTCATCTATCATTTCTTGCAATTCTTTCTTTCCGACCGAAATCAAAACTTTTTCAACTTTTTCCTTGGAACAATCACAAACAAATCCTGTATCCACCTTATCTGTAATCTCAATATCAAACCCATCTAAGACTCTCTCTAAGATTCCTTCTGGGCTTAATCCTTCTTCTAACAACTTGGTAACGCTCGTAATTTTCCCTAGATTCTCTTCTAGTTTTACAATCGTTGCTTCTTCAGCAAAAGGCATTAATTGTACAATAAAACCTCCTGCTTGGGCTACCATTTCTTCTTTTGAAACTAAAACACCTAAACCTACGCTAGATGGTACTTGTTCTGAGGTCACAAAGTAAAAAGTTAAGTCGTCTGCAATTTCTCCTGTTTGTAATACCGTTTGTCCCAAATAAGGCTCTTTTAATCCCATATCTTTTATAACATTAATAAAGCCAATACCTACTGCAGTCCCTACATCCAATTTTCCTTTTGCATTCAAAGGTAAATCTACATGAGGATTTTGCGGATACCCTTTCACATTCCCTTTTGCATCTGCTGTTACTGTCATCCCTTTCATTGGACCGCTGCCATGGACTTGTAAGGTTAATACATCCTTATCTCCCTTTAACATCGTTCCCATCATTGCTGCTGCTGTTAACAAGCGCCCTAAGGCTGCTGTAGCGACTGGTGTTGTATCATGTGCATCTCTAGCTCTTTCCACCATATTTCTTGTACTACAGGCAAATGCTCTAATTTGGGCATTTCCTGCTGTTGCTCTTACAATATAATCTTTCACTCTATTTCTTACCTTTCTGTATCTCTCGTGCAATCACCAAAATCCTTTGGCTCACACTAGTAACTTCACCATAATGATCTCCATCAAATGCTACGATAAACTCAAGACCTGCTTTCTCTACCATTTCCTTCATTTGGGTCAATTCATAGGCTCTTTGATAGTGAGTTTCTTTAAAACGCTCAAATATATCATCATCTATCTGCGCAAATATGGTAATATCATATTCATTTATTTGACGATCTTCATGATAGTAATTTTCCCAAATAAAACTGCAATCTTCTCGATTTTCAGCAATTACACAGTCTCCAAGTACAGTTGCATACTTATAGCTAGTATTAAAATCAAAAATAAAAATGCCACCTGGATGTAAATAGTTGTTTACCCTTTGAAATGTTTCCAACACTCCACTTTCTTCTAATACATAATTAATGGAATCGCAGGCACAGATAACCGTCCCCACTGTACTGTATAATTCTAAATCCCTCATATCCTGACAGATATACATGATATCACTTTGTGTTTCCTCTTGCTTTTCTCTTGCAATTTCTAACATATCATAGGATAAATCTACTCCTATCATATCATAGCCCTTTTGAACCAACAACTCAGTTAAAGTGCCAGTCCCACAAGCCAAATCAAGGACAAGATTCTTTTCTTCCTCTTGTGCCGATGAAACTTCTCCCTTTTTCTTAGTAATTCCATATTGCTCTATAAAGGCTTCTATCTTCTCTGCCCATAGCTCATAGGGAGTATTGTCCATAAATTCATCATAAACTTGAGCAAAACCTGTATAAGACTCCACTATTCGCCTCCTAACTTATAAGCCCCTAAACTACCTAAGCCCAAAGTCACAACGCTAAGCCCGATATGAAGAGCTGTAATCTCGCCCATTTCACTTAATAGCAAGATAGCAACTGGAGATGCAATAATCAAGCCAATAATTGCATAAAACACATAAACCGGAAACTTGTCTAGCAACACTTCTATCACTTTAGATATTACGATAATACCAACTATGATCCCAACTCCAAGAGGAGCAAATAAACCAATCCCTCTCAAAATCAAATCCATATCAAACGAAACAAGAGCTCGAATAAAAGTATTGATTTCCTCTACAATCGGATTATAGAAACCTATTAACAATAGAACCATAGAGCCAGATACCCCAGGAACAATCATAGTAGCAGAAGCAATAATTCCCACAAAAAACAATTGAACTGTAGCACTTACAGAAGGCTCTAGCACAACGTCTGTACCTTCCCTATTCCCAAAAGCAGCCAAACCTACCACCAAGGCAAAAAATAGCACCATCGACAATAAATAACCAGGCTTTATTTTATTTCCCTTTACTCTTTTAGTAATCATAGGAAGTCCCCCTACAATCAATCCAATAAAGAGAAAATTTGTCTCTAGTGGTATAACCTCAAACATCTTCTCTATAGCAAATGATAGACCTACAACTCCTATGCCTGCACCAATAAAGATAGGCAACAAAAAAGCTATACTCTTTTTAAAGTCTTTAAATAGATGAGTTACACTATGTATCATCTTATCGTATATCCCCATAGAAACTGCCATGGTTCCACCAGAAACTCCTGGTATAATATTGGCAATTCCCATCACCACACCTTTTAATATATTCTTAATCATATCTCCTCCATGTCGATGCGCTTTTTGTATCGGCACGCAAGCTGAATTTAAGATTCAGCGCTGCAATCATGGTGTTTGTGACGCACCGGCACAAACACTGGGGTGAAAAATCAGATTATCAAATTTATTTTTCACCCTCCCTCCATGTCGATGCTTCTTTTTACAATTTCTTTGACTGCCTCTAAAAACAACTCCATCTCACGCCTTGTTCCCACTGTAATTCTCAAATAATTATCAATTCTAGGCTTTTTGAAATAACGCACATAAATATCTTGTTCTCTTAACTTTTGATAGATTGTTTCTGCCTTCACTTGGCTATGGCTCACAAACAAAAAATTGGCTGCAGAATTGGTAGACTCAAAACCCAAGTTTTCCAATTCCATCCGAATCCATTCTCTTGTTTTCACAATCGTTTCTGTTATATTCTCAAAGTATTCCCTATCTCCAAGAGAAGCTACCCCAGCCTCAATACTCATTTGGTTCATGGTATACGAGTTAAAGGAAAATTTAGCATCGTTCAAATATCCAATAATCTTTTCACTACCAAAAGCGTAACCAATCCTTGCCCCTGCCATGGATCTAGATTTAGAAAAAGTCTGTACTACCAATAAATTATCATATTGGTTCAATAATTCCCTAGCACTTTTTGCTCCAAAATCAACATAAGCCTCATCTATAATCACTAACACTTCTTGATTTTGTTCTAACAATTCCTTTATGCTTTCCAGATCCAACGCGATTCCTGTAGGTGCATTAGGATTTGGAATAATAATTCCACCATTCTCCCTATGATAGTCTGCCACCTCTATTTCTAGCTGTTCATTAACGGGCACCTTTTGAAAAGGAATTCGAAACAAATCTGCCCATACTTCATAAAAGGCATAACTAATATCTGGAAACAGAATTGGTTTCTCACTATTAAAAAAAGTTAAAAAGGCCATAGCAAGTACATCATCGCTCCCTACACCGACAAAGACTTGTCCTTCCTCTACTTCATAATACTCCGCAATGCTTTTCACCAATTTCCCCACTTCTGGGTCTGGATATAATCTAAGATTTTCACATAGAAAATCAGCCAATACCTTATCCACCTTCTTAGAAGGTGGATAAGGGCATTCGTTTGTATTTAATTTTATCATATTCGGCTTTTTTGGTTGCTCACCAGGAACATAGGGCACCACCGCGCGCACATAGGATTCAAACCCTTTTTTCATTCTCTTTTGCACTCCTCTTCTTAATCTACCAAGTTTTAAAAGATATATTCAAATCAGTATCCCCTTGAATTCCATCTACACTACCTTGATGTGTATATTGCCATACTGAAAATTCATAAGGAAATACTAATTCATCATCATAAAAGGCAATCCATCTCTCATAATCTGCAATTCGCTCTATCTCTAACATAATTGCAAAAGTCTCTGTATTTCCATAAATCATAGGAACTCTACCTGCCGCAATAATCTCTTCACAAAAAGCAATCGCTATATCCGTTCTTTCTTCCTTTGACAAACGATCTGCTCTGGCTCCCTCTTCCCCTATCTTTTCGATATCAATTACAATAGGATAGGTAACTTCATAGTCCCTTATTTGTTCTAATACAAACTGTGCTTCTTCCTTCGCTTCTTCTACAGTAATCGCTTGGCTAAAGAAATAAGCTCCTACTGCAATCCCAGCTTCAGCTGCTTCCTTTGCATTCGTTCCAAAAGTTGCATCTTCTACAATTTCTCCTGAGCCATAACCACGAATCCCCACACGAATAAAGGCATATTCCACCCCATCTTCTGCTACCGCTTTCCAATCAATATCTTCTTGATATTTTGATACATCAATTCCTTTTTTTGAACTAACAACACCATTTTCATGGTATTCGTAAACCCCATCCTCTAACACTCGCAAGTTTTCATATTCAAAAGTGGATGGCGTTACCATATCAGAAATTGGTATAAATTGCACTTTCCCATCCGCTGCTACTACAATTTCATCTTGATAAATAGCACGAAATGCTGCCATATAACTCTCATCTGCTTCCATATAAGACTTAATCGTTGAAAGTACTTCTTCCCTACCTTCTTCTCTAGCCATTTCAAGTTGTTCTTCTAAATCTGCAGGCACAGTTTCTTCTAAATCCTCAATCATTGAACTAGTATTCACATTTGCAGACATACTATGAGCAATATATAACAAGCCAGTAAGTCCTACCAAAATCACTACCACGAGCAATGCTACTATGGCAATTATCAAATCTCTTCTTTCTCTTTTCATATGTACCCCTCTCTTTTTCATTCGCAAGCTTCATTGTATCATATAATCTACATTTAATTCAATACTAGTATACCAAAATTTAAGTAGGTTGCAAACAAAAGCCACAAAATATAAGGAATTAATAATAGGGCTGAAACAGGATCAATTTCTTTGAACATTCGATACATCTTAATCACTAAGACTAATAATAACAAAATCCAAACGAAGGCCAAAAACAGTGCTTCATAACGGAAGAAAATAATTGGCCACATAAAATTAACTACCAATTGAACTAAATACAAGCGAAGCGCCCTTGCTACAGATGCATCTTTTTCATGCAAGCTACTAATGCGAGCTACCGATATGCCCATCAAGATATAAATAACGGTCCACACCACTCCAAAGAGCCATGCAGGTGGAGCAAAACTAGGTAAACTTAGTTGCTGATAAAATTCCTCTGAATTTGGAATCAGTTGACTAGATGCAAAACCAATCCCTAATGTTATCAAAATCCAGAATACATAATTCCAAACCTTACTTTTGTTCAAAAACGAAGTAATCGTATTTACAAGTGACATAAGCTTCTCCTCTTAATGATCTTTACTCTGTATTATATGACATAATTTACCTCTCCATGCATATAGTGTAAAAATAAACAAAGGGACTTCCTATGAAAAAATCTATAAACTCAAAGCAAATGTTTTTATTTTCCACGCTTCTTCTATTTGCCATTGCCATTTTACGAATTATCTACGATAGTACTACCAGTGAACTTTATACCACAAACCAAGTGGAGGAACAAGAACTTCCTATTTATTCTGTGGACATTGGAAATAATAAGGAAATCGCACTAAGTTTCGATATTAATTGGGGAAACGAACATATTTCTTCCATTCTAAAAACCCTAAAAGCCCACAATGTCACAGCCACTTTTTTCCCTACCGGCATTTGGGTTGCTGAGTACCCTGATGATTTACTATCCATTTATGAAGCTGGACACGAAATCGGAAATCAAGGTAATAACCACAAGGATATGAGCACATTAGAAATAAACGAAATAGAGGATGAGATTCTCACCTTACACAACACTGTCAAAGAACTTACCGGATATGATATGTCTCTTTTCCGGCCACCCTATGGTGCTTACGATAATGACCTAATCGAAACTTGCAACTCACTTGGCTACTATGCGATACAGTGGAATGTAGATAGCTTAGATTGGATGAACTACGGAACCGATTCTATCATCCATACAGTTACCACTCATCCAAATTTAACTGGCGGTTCTATCATTCTCTGTCATACAAGTGCTGATGATACTGCCAGTGCTTTAGATGAGCTTCTTACCACATTAAAAGATATGGGATATTCTTTTGTTCCCATATCAGAACTAATTTATAAGGATAATTACGAGCTCGATCACGAAGGCCGTCAAACCAAATTAGTACAATAAAAAAAGAGCCCTAAGGACTCTCTTTGTAGCAAAAAAGCGGGTGATGGGAATCGAACCCACGTATCTAGCTTGGAAGGCTAGTGTTCTACCATTGAACTACACCCGCATGTGTTTTATGAAGTTATCGGGGTGACAGGATTCGAACCTGCGACATCCTGGTCCCAAACCAGGCGCTCTAGCCAAACTGAGCCACACCCCGTAATGTAATGAATACATTACTAGAGCGGGTGATGGGAATCGAACCCACGTATCTAGCTTGGAAGGCTAGTGTTCTACC
>CAYJHO010000016.1:0-35656 GCA_964369945.1 uncultured Lachnospiraceae bacterium | reverse complement strand
CTTGTATCTCGATTAACAGAGCAAAAAGGTGTAGATCTCATTGCTAAAATTATCAAAAAAAAAAAAAAAGATGATATCCAACTAGTAATTTTAGGTACTGGAGATATGCAGTATGAAAATATGTTCCGTCATTTTGACTGGAAATACGATAAGAAGATTTCAGCTAATATTTATTATTCTGAAGGGCTATCACATAAGATTTATGCAGCATGCGATGCCTTTTTGATGCCTTCTTTATTTGAACCATGTGGATTGAGTCAATTGATGAGCATGCGCTATGGAACACTACCGATTGTTCGAGAGACAGGTGGATTAAAGGATACGGTTGAGCCATATAATGAATTTGAAAACTCAGGAACAGGTTTTAGTTTTACAAACTATAATGCGCATGAGTTGTTAAAGACAATACGTTATGCAGAGCATATTTATTACGATAAAAAGAGAGAATGGAACAAGATGGTAGATCGTGCAATGGAAGTGGATTATTCTTGGGAAATATCTGCAAAAGAATATCAAGTGATGTACGATTGGATTATTGGATAGTATGACTAAGAAACAAACAACACAAAGTAATTTTTTAAGAGAAGCTAGTATGTTGGCGGCGGCTGGAATGGTCAGCCGCCTTATTGGCTTGCTCTATAGAGTCCCTTTGGCGAATATTTTGACAGATGAAGGAAATGGATATTATTCTACGGCATACAATATTTATATCATTGTGTTACTAATATCTTCTTATTCTATTCCTTCGGCAATCTCTAAGATCATGGCAGCTAAAATTCAAGAGAGAGAGTATAAAACAGTCCAAAGAATCTTTCGAGCCTCCCTTCTATATGTTGGTGTGCTAGGATTAGCTGCAAGTTTTCTACTGTTTTTTGGAGCAGAATTGCTGATCCAAGGAAAAGCTGCACAGGTACTGCAAGTGTTTGCACCTACTGTATTTTTCTATGGATTTTTGGGAGTGTTGAGAGGTTATTTTCAGGCACATAAAAGTATGGCTCAAACCAGTCTTTCACAGATATTTGAGCAAATCATGAACTGTATTTTTAGCATTGGGATGGCATACTTGTTTATGGGAATGTTTCAAGCTCCAGAGTATGGGGCTATGGGAAGTGCGATTGGGACAGGAGCAGGAGTAGTTACAGCCTTTTTATTTATGCTATGGGTCTATCGAGTGAATCAACCTTATCTAAAGAGTAGAATGAGGCATGATAGAAGTAAGGATGACATTTCACAAGTACAAATGATACAAATGGTATTCTTTGTGGTGGCACCGATTATTTTAAGCACCTTTATTTATAATATTTCAACAACTTTAAATAATCAGTTATTTATACAAATTTCTATGGGTATAGGTAAAATGACAGAAGAAGAATCCTATGCATTATATGGTATCTTTGCTTCGAAGGCTTCGATTTTATCGAATGTGCCAATTGCGATAGCTTCGTCTATGAGTGCAGCTATTATACCTATTGTATCTGCAGCTTATCTAAGCGAAGGAAAAAGAGAAGCGGCAGAGCAAGTGAAAACTGCGATTCATTCTACCATGATTTTGATCATTCCAGCTGCAGTAGGACTCTTTGTTTTAGCAGAGCCAATCATTTCTTTGATTTTTAGCACAGGGGATGAGTTGCTGTTATCAACCCAATTATTACAATTAATGTGTATTTCTATTGTAAGTTATAGCTTATCTACTTTGACCAATGGAGTATTGCAAGGGATAGGTCTCGTACAAAAACCGGTAAGGAATTCTGCGATTGCGCTTGTGATTCAGACCATCGTAGTGATTTTATTATTACTTGTGACCGATCTTGGTATTTATAGCTTAACCATAGCTGCGCTAGTATACTCTATGGTAGTGTGTTTACTCAATCAAAAAGCCCTAAAGACAGAATTGTCTTTAAGGCTAGCTTGGTTTCGGTCCATGGTACTTCCTCTTGTTAGTGCGGTTGTCATGGGGATTGCAGTGTTTGCCATCTATTCTCTATTGCAAACACTATTTCAACTATTAATCTTGTCTATAGTACTTTCTATAGGAATTGGTGTATTTAGCTACCTATTCTTATTGATCTTGCTTGGCGGTGTTAATGAAAAAGAATTACGCGCCTTACCGAAAGGATATGTTATCGTAAAATTTATGAAGAAACTAGTTCGATTCCGTTAATATTGCTGTCAATCAACAGAGAGTAGTTGGTATGATAGATTACAAAACCAGGCTTTCCACCGCTTGGTTTTTTAACGTGCTTTTTCTGGATATAATCAATTTCAACTTTATCTTGTTTTCTGTTTTGACTATAAAAAGCGGCTAATTTTCCAGCTTCTTCAAAGGTGGCATCAGGCATTTCAGTTTCCCCATTTGTTTTTACAATTACATGAGAACCAGGGACACCTTTAGCATGGAACCACCAATCATTTCCAGTGGCAAGTTGAAAGGTTAGTTCATCATTTTGTAGATTGTTTTTCCCTACATAGATATGATAGCCGTCAGAGCTTAGGTAGTGATAAGGTTTATTGATGATTTTCTCCTTTTTGTTGCTTGCTTTTCTTCGAATATAGCCAGTTTGTATCAATTCTTCTTTGATACAAGCTAAATCAGATTCTTGTAATGCTAAATCAAGGGAAAGGGAAATCGATTGTAAGTGTTCAATTTCTGCCTTTACTTCTTTTGTTAATTGTTCTAAAGCCTCGTAAGTACGTTTCATTTTGGCATATTTATCGAAGTATTTCTTTGCATTTTCCATAACTGCGATACTTGAATCTAGAGGGATAGTGACGATTTCATTGGTATAATAATTTTCGGCCTCAAATTTATCGCTGCCTTGTTCCACGGAGTAACCGTAAGCAGTAATAAGTTCTCCATAGACTCTATACGTTTCTTTTTTGTTGGTATCTGTCATTTGCTTTAATTGTAAATCATATTTTTTAATGTTTCTCTCTAGAGCAGTTTGTACAATTTTTCTGAGATCTACCGACTTTTGTCTAATGCGTGTAAGTGTACTTTTTTCAGAGTAGTAGGCAATGAGTACCTGAGAAATTGTTTCAAATTGACGCTGGCTCTCAGAGGAATATCGTTTCATGGAAAAAGGAGAAAATTCAATGGGTTCCTCATTTTCGTAAGCAATACTAGGTAAGAAGTTTAGTTTCTTGCTATCCTCCATCATGGAAAGGAAAGCAGTTGTAAGTTGGTCTAAATCCTTAGGGGAAAGAGCTGCTGTGGGTAAATCTCCATCAATACCTGCGCGAAAGCAAATTTCTTGGCTAATACTAGGGCTTAGTCCAGTAAAAGAAGTGTAGAGTGCCTTATAACAAGGCATTGCTTTGGTAGGTAGTAGTTCTGTCAATTCTGCTTTGGTGATTTCTCTTGGATTCAATTTCTCTTGGATTGCAGGTAGAAAATATTCTCGACCTGGTAACACTTCACGAACACTGCTAGTTAGTCCGGAAATATGCTTGATACTATCTAAAATCATGCCTTTTTGGTTTACAAAAATAATATTACTGTGCTTTCCCATTAGTTCGATAATTAGTGTTTTGCTACAAAGATCACCTAGTTCATCTAGATGTTCGATCTCAAAGTGAATCACACGCTCTAGACTAGGTTGATGTATAGAATGGATCCGTCCATTTTGAATATGTTTTCTAAGGAGCATACAAAAGTTAGGAGCTGTCATAGGGCTAGGTTTATTCTGATCTGTCAAATACGCCAATGGAAGAGAGGCACTAGCAGACAAGGTTAGCCTAAATTGCTTGCGGTTGTTGTTAATGGTTAATAATAACTCATCACGCTCAGGCTGTGCTATTTTTTGTATTCTGCCTCCTTCTAATGCTTCTTTTAGTTCATGTACAAGACATGATATGGTAATGCCGTCAAAAGCCATAAAAAAACCTTCTTTCTAAGTAAATTCATATTGCTTAGCATATCATAGAATAAATGAATTGTAAAACTTGATTTTCATGATGCAAAATTGGTATCATACTGTTATAATAGAGATAAAGATGTAGTTTCGATTCGAGAAAGGATAGTGAATCAATGAAAAATTTTAACACACTGTATAAAGGGGCAACTGCATTAGAATCTTTTGTGCAAGAAAATAACCTACAGAATGAAAAGCAGTGTTTAGTTCGAATTCATGCTTCTAACGGAAATGCAAAGGAATGTGTGAAGCTGGCAAAGGAAGTAAAGAATTTAATACCAGAAGCATCCATCAATGGCTGTTGTGCCTCGGGGATTATGTATGAAGGTATGATATATGATGACGAGATTTTAATTACGTTTAATGTCTTTGAGTACGGTAGAGTTATCACAAAGCGCGTGGATACAGAAGGTCTTAGTAGTGAAGAAATCGTGAGAAGTATTTTTGAAAATAGTAAGGACTTTCCAGCAACTCTTTGTATGTTATTCTTTGGATATTTAGAAGATAATATCTTTCAAATTTCAAAGTTTTTAAATCAGTACTTAGAAGGTGTTTCTGTCGTTGGAGGTTTAGCAGGATATTTTCTGCCAAATGGGAGTATAGAATCCTTTGTTTTTGACGAGGATGGATATAGTAAGCATAGTTATATTGCATCCTATATAAGCCAAGATTTTGTTTTAAGCTATACCAATGTAGTGACAGGACATCCACCGATTAGTGAAGTGCATACTATTACAAAAGTGCATGAGGAGTATATTGATGAAATTGATCATATTCCAGCCATTGAATGGATTAATGAAAACTTAGGGATTAAGGATTTGACGGAAAATAGTAATTGGAAGGATACGGTTGCTACGGATATCTTTTTGAGATTTCCCTTAGTGCTAGAGGATTATCATTGCTCTACAAGATTTGTACAGTATGAAGCAAGTACCAATGCTATGAAGTTATATTTCAATAAAATGGAAGAAGGTTTGAAATTTCGTATTGGTTATCTAAGTGCAATTAGAGGAGCTGAAGAATGGCAGGCAGTTTGTCATGATTTACAGAGCACGAGCGTAGAAACATTATTCTTTTATTCATGTCTCTTTCGTAGATTTTACGCGAAGAATCTTGCTGCATGGGAAATGTCAGCATTTAAGAACAATAAGATTTGTGGAGCTTTTTTACTTGGTGAACTAGGGACAAAAGAAAAGCAAGTAGAGTACCTTAATGGAGTTTGTAGTTTCTTTACTATGGCAGAAAAGGAAAACTATATTACACCCGATTTATTAGCCTTTGAACATATCGAAGATGTTATGGAGGATAATGCTGATGTTATCGCACAAATTGACATGGCAAGAAGTGCCTTAAAAGGTGCAGAAAAGAATCTTGTATTAGAACGATTAATACAGTATGAAAACAATGTCAAACACAGGATGAGATTAGAGGGGAATTTAGGCTTAAAGTCATCCACCCAATTCTTGTTAGATAATGCAGATAGACCAGCAGATCAGCTATGTATGATTATTGTGCAACAAGGGAAAAGGCATATTCAGAAACTAGGTGAAAGCCAATTTCATCAACTTATGGCAGAAAACCTAGCAAAAATGAAAGCTTTTTTGAAAGAGGATTATTCGCAGCATCAATTTGAATTTTATAGCTATGATCAAGGGATTATCTACTTTATTACAAAAGGAAGGGTGAATCGCGAAACATTTATAGAACTGTGCAAAGACTTATATATGCATTGTGGAATAACAAACTTAATGCAAGAAAGTGTTGTATGTACCAATGATTTTGTGCTAACAGTAACGGGAAATTCACTATTACAAATGACAGAATATTATAGACAAAATGGCAAGAATTCAAGATTTTTACTGCTGGATCGCCAAGTGTCAGAAGAGGATTTGTTACAAGAAGAATTTGAACTAGTTGCAGATATACGTGAAATAATCGAAGCGAAGAGAGTGGTTCCATACTTTCAAGGGATTTATGATAATCGTAGAAATTGCTTTTTTGCCTATGAGGCATTGATGCGTTTACAAGATGATAGAGGTAAAATGCTATTTCCAGGTGAGTTTATGGAGTTATCAAAGAAGTATAACCTTTATTTAGAATTAAGTAGACAAATGGTGTTAAAAACCTTGGAGTTATTCTCTAATAGGGAAGAAGTCGTTACAATGAATATTTCTGCCTTAGATGTAATGGATGAAGAGTTTCAGGCTGTGTTATTTGAGAAATTAGCTAGTATAGAGAAAACAAATCATTTTATATTCGAGTTAGTAGAAACAGAGAGGTTTGAAAATCATGATGAATTGCGCTTTTTTATTCGTAAATTGAAACAATATGGAATAAAAATAGCAGTAGATGATTTTGGTGCTGGGTATTCTAATTTTATAGAAATCGGAAATTTGCCAATAGACTTTATTAAAATTAATGGATCCTTGACAAAGCTTTTAGGGACGGATTCTAGCTATGATCAGATTCTGGATAGCATTTCTTATATGGGGCACAAGAAGGATGTGGAATTGATTGCAGAATATGTGGAAACAGCTGCTATGCAAAAGAGATTGATTAGCAGTGGGGTACATTATTCACAGGGCTATTTATTCTCAAAACCAATGTCTTTTGATGAGCTAACAGTAGTTTCAAAGGAGAATCAACGAGATAGCAACGCAAATCAGGTAGCTACAGATAAAGATTTTGGTAAATTCTTTAACGGAAAATTCGGGGAGCGGAAGCAGAATGCATTGTTCTATTGGGGTGGTTTATCCCTTGCAATCCTAGCAATTATCTGTACTTTTGCCCTTACTTCCTATCAACAGATACAGATGTCTTTGGTTCATGAAAGTTTGGGAGCTAAAGAAGATACACTAAGGATGATGGGGAGGATTAATGCTTCCACTACCTTCTATTTGTTTATTTTAGGAGGAATTCTAGTTCTCTATTTCACAGGTATCTTTATTTATACAAGAAGAAGTAGAAAAGAATTACTAGATGCTTTAGAGGCCAGTTATTTCTTGTCGAATAGTTTACAAGCAAGTATTGAGGTGGATGCACTAACTCGCTGTTACACCAGGTCTACAGCGATAGAGAAAATAGGAGATTTAATTGCTGGACAACCAGGTTTTCATGCATTGGCCATTGTAGATGTGAATAATTTTAAAGAAATCAATGATAATTATGGGCATCCTACGGGGGACTTATATTTACAAGATTTTTCAAGTGCAATCAAAGCTTGTTTAAGGTCGGGAGATATTTTGGGTAGGCTTGGAGGCGATGAATTTGTAGTATTTTTGCAACACGTTGAAAATAAAGATAAGATTGAAGAGATTTTTCAATCTATCTTTGAAAGAGTTGTAGAAATTAGTATGAGGGATATTTCTCTAGATAATGTAGGATTAAGTGCTGGAATTGTTGAGGTATCAAAAGTAGATGTAACAGTAGATATATTATTTCATCAAGCTGACCAAGCTTTGTATCAAGCAAAAAAGGCTGGAAGAAATCAATTTGAGTATTTTAAATGCTTGACGGAGGACTAATAGTTTTATATAATAGTATTCACTGTGCAAAGTTATTGGAAACAAAGTCGTTATATTTTGAAAGAGGGGTATCAAATGATTAAGAGTATGACCGGTTTTGGGCGCTACGAGCTAACCCAGGCAGAGCGAAAGTTTTGTGTTGAAATCAAATCTGTAAATCACAGGTATTTAGATGTAAATATTAAATTGCCAAAGAAACTGTTTTTATTTGAAAACGCAATACGAACAGAATTAAAGAAATATGCTTCTAGAGGAAAAGTAGATATTTTTATAAGCATGGAAGACATGACAGAGGCAGGAATGTGCGTCAAGTATAATCATGGGGTTGCGGCTGAATATATGAAGGCTTTAAATCAAATGGCAAAAGATTTTGACATGGAAAATGATACTAGAATAAGTATGTTATCTAGATATCCAGAAGTATTAACGATGGAAGAAGAGCCAGTGAACCAAGATGAGTTATGGAGTCAGCTTCAAACAGTATTTACAAAAGCGGCGGAAAATTTTGTGGAATCTAGAAGTTTAGAGGGGAAGAACCTAAAACTTGATTTGATTCAAAAGTTAGAAGTTATGAAAACGCATGTAGAATTTATTGAAGAAAAGTCACCTCAAATTGTAGCAGAATATAGAGAAAAACTATTAACAAAAATTTCTGACTTAATGCAAGATGTGAAAGTAGATGAATCTAGACTTCTAATGGAAGTGACTTTATTTGCAGATAAATCCTGTATTGATGAAGAAATGGTTCGTTTGAAAAGCCATATTTTAACTACATTACACAGCTTAGAAGAGGGTGGAGAAGTAGGAAGAAAGTTGGATTTTATTGCACAAGAGATGAATCGAGAAGCAAATACTACATTATCAAAATCAAATGATTTAGAGATTGCCAATCGAGCAATTTTTCTAAAGACAGAGATTGAAAAGGTAAGAGAGCAGATACAGAATTTAGAATAAATAGTTTAGAATAAACAAGTTTAGAATAAACTTTTTTTATTCTAAACTTATATACCTAGGAAAGAGATGGAGGAACTTATGAATCAAAAAGGGATATTGATTGTAGTGAGTGGATTTGCTGGAACTGGAAAAGGAACAGTGATGAAAGAACTACTAAAAAAATACGATAACTATGCCTTAAGTGTTTCCATGACAACTAGAGAACCTAGACCGGGAGAAAACCATGGTGTGGAGTACTTTTTTGCAGAAAAGAAAGAGTTTGAAAGCATGATCGAACAAGGTGCTTTGATTGAACATGCAAGCTATTGTGATAATTACTATGGAACACCGAGAAGTTATGTAGAAGAACAACTAAATGCTGGCAAGGATGTGGTATTAGAAATAGAAATACAAGGTGCCTTGCAGGTAAAGGAAAAGTGGCCAGAGACATTATTACTTTTTGTTATGCCACCAAGTGCAGAGATCCTTTATGATCGATTGGTAAAAAGAGGCACAGAAACAAAAGAAGTTATTCAGCAGAGAATGCTTCGAGCAGTGGAAGAGTCAAATGGGATTGAGTTATATGATGCCATATTAGTAAATGATGATTTGCATGAGTGCGTAGATATCATGCATCGAGTGATACAGTCAGAGAAAAATAAAGCTAATAGAAATCATGATTTTATAGAAAAAGTGAAGCAGGAACTTTTGGACCTGACGAAAGGAGATTTTTAATATGTTACACCCATCTTATACGGAGTTAATGAGAGTAGTAAATGAGGACGCAGAAAATGACACACCAGTAGTAAATAGTCGTTATTCTATCGTAATGGCAACGGCAAGACGTGCGCGTCAATTGATCGCAGGAGAGCAACCATATGTGGTAGCAAAGAATATAAAACCACTTAGTACAGCAATTGAAGAATTACGTTTAGGCGAGATTAAAATCGTCACAGAAGAAGAAACAGAAGAAACTATGTAAATATGAAATTCAAAAAGAAACTCTGTGAGTTTCTTTTTGTGCTTTATGAAAATGAAAGGTTTGGTTATTGGTTATGAAAATTACATTTGTATCGCTAGGTTGTGATAAAAATCTGGTTGATTCAGAGAAAATGTTGGGTTTACTTTATGAAAAGGGATATGAATTTACGGAAGATGATAGGGATGCGGATATTGCTGTGGTAAATACCTGTACTTTTATCCATGACGCAAAAGAAGAAAGTATACAAACATTAATAGAATTAGGAGCTTTGAAAAAAGAAGGAAAACTTAAGGTTTTGATTGCTACAGGTTGTCTTGCACAGCGTTATGCAGAGGAAATCAAAGTGGAAATTCCAGAAATAGATTCTATTCTAGGGACTACAGCTATTGAGCATGTAGTAGAGGCTATTGATGAAGTATTATCAAGTGAAGATGCAGATCATTTTGAAGATCTTCAGTATTTAGCCCTTACAAAACAAAAACGTATTGTAACAACAGGAGGTCATTTTGCATATTTAAAAATTGCAGAAGGTTGTGATAAACATTGTACCTATTGCATTATACCAAAAGTAAGAGGAACTTTTCGTTCTGTTCCGATGGAAGATTTGTTAAAGGAAGCTAGAGATCTTGCCGAGGCAGGCGTTAAGGAATTGATTTTAGTAGCCCAAGAAACCACTGTTTATGGTACTGATATCTACGGAAAAAAGATGTTGCCAGAATTGTTGAAAGAATTATGTGCTATTGACTCTTTGTATTGGGTTCGAATCTTATATTGTTATCCAGAAGAAATTACAGATGAGCTTATTACTGTGATGAAAGAAGAAAAGAAAATTGTGCCATATTTAGATCTTCCAATTCAACATGCTTCGAATTCTATTTTGAAGCGTATGGGAAGAAGAACTTCAAAAGAAGATTTATTAGAAATTATTGCAAAGTTAAGATCTGCTATGCCAAATATTGCGTTGAGAACTAGTTTAATTACAGGATTTCCTGGAGAAACACAAGAAGATCATGAGGAACTATATCGTTTTGTGAATGAGGTTGAATTCGATCGACTAGGTGTATTTACTTATTCTAGAGAAGAGAACACACCAGCGGATTTAATGCCAGGGCATTTAGAGGAAGACATCAAGTTAGAGAGACAGGCAGAACTGATGGAATTACAACAAGAAATAGCCTTTGAAAAGGCAGAGGCAGCCATAGGTCAAATTATGGACTGTATGATAGAAGGAAAAGTAGCAGATGAAGATGTATATATAGGCAGAACCTACAAAGATGCTCCAAATGTAGATGGATATATCTTTGTTCAAACATCAGCAACACTTATGACAGGAGATTTTCTTACTGTAAAAATAACAGATAGTAATGAATATGATTTAATAGGAGAAATTTATCATGAATTTACCGAATAAGCTCACCATTATTAGAATGATTATGATTGTACCATTTACCATTGCCCTATTAGTATTTCAAAGTGACCTTTGGGCTTTTGTGATTTTTGTAGCAGCAAGTTTGACAGATTTTGCAGATGGATATATTGCTAGAAAATATAAATTGATTACCAATTTTGGGAAGTTTATGGATCCATTAGCAGATAAACTTTTGGTCTGTGCTGCGATGATTTGCTTGATAGAACTAGGTAGAATTCCATCCTATATTGTAATTATTATCATTAGTAGAGAATTTATTGTAAGTGGTTTCCGCTTAGTAGCTTCTGACAATCAAGTAGTAATTGCAGCTGGGAACCTTGGAAAATATAAGACAGTATGTCAAATGTTAATGATACTATTAATGTTATTAAATATCAGTCAATTATTTGTAGTAACACAAATTGTGATGTGGATCGCTACGATTTTGACTGTAGTTTCCCTTATCGATTATATCTATAAAAACAAACAAGTGTTAGGAGACTTTAAATAAAATGATGGTAGAAGTGATATGCGTTGGTACTGAAATTTTAATGGGCAATATTGTGAATACAAATGCTGCCTATATAGGAAGAAGATGTACAGAAATTGGAGTAGGTTGTCATTATCAAACCGTGGTAGGAGATAATCCTAAGCGTGTAGAAGAAGTGGTTCATATTGCAAAGAAGAGAGCAAATATCATTTTATTAACAGGAGGTTTGGGTCCAACACAAGATGATTTGACAAAACAAACAGTGGCACAAGCATTTGGAAGAAAGTTAGTAATGAATGAAGCCGTAAGAGAAGATCTTATTTCATTTTTTGCGAAAAGGAATGTGGAATGTACGGAAAATAATTTTAGGCAAGCTCTGATCCCGGAATCTGCGACGATATTAGACAATCCAAATGGGACAGCACCAGGGATTTATATGGTGGAAGATAAGCATCATGTTTTTATGTTGCCTGGACCACCAGGAGAGATGAAGCCTATGCTAGAAGCTAGTGTTCTACCTATTTTGCAAGAAATTAGTGGAGCAGTGATCTATAGTGAAATGATTAAGCTCCATGGAATCGGGGAATCAGCTGCTGAAACCAGGATTCTTGATTTACTTGAAGCACAAAGTAATCCTACCATTGCACCTTACGCTAAGCTTGGTGAAGTACATTTTAGAATTTCTGCCAAGGCAAAGACAAAAGAAGAGGCAGAATACTTAGTGGCTCCAGTTAGTAAAGTATTAGAAGAACGTTTTGGTTCTAAAGTATATTCAAAAGAAGAAGAATCAAGTTTAGCTTCTGTGGTAGTCGATCTGTGCAAAGAGAGAAATTATAGAATCGCAACTGCAGAATCTTGTACCGCAGGAATGTTGATTTCAAGTATTACCGAAATTCCAGGGGTGTCAGATATCGTAGGAGAAGCATTCATTACGTATTCTAATGAAGCAAAACAAAAAGAATTGAAGGTAAGCAAAGAGAGTTTAGAAGCATACGGTGCAGTTAGTAAAGAAGTTGCAAGAGAAATGGTAGAAGGTCTTTATGAAAAGACCAAGGCGGAAGTTTGTCTTGCGATAACAGGAATTGCAGGGCCTACGGGAGGAAGTATTGAAAAGCCAGTAGGGCTTGTATATATGGCTTGTAAAGTTCTAGATCGAATCGATGTAAAAGAATACCACTTTAGTGGCAATCGATCGAAAATAAGAGAAAGTTCTGTTATCTATGCTTTAGGTTTGATGAGAGCTGGAATTTTAGAATTATAATTTTAGTGTAACTTAATTTTTTTGAAATAATTGACAAAAAATCGACCAAAATTCAAGTATAGCTAAAGTTTAAAAATACCTTGTTGAAGTGGAAGTTTGTTTATGCTACAGTAAGATGGTAGATGAAAAAAAGAAAAATAAATAGGATAGAACTTCTCAGAAAAGGTCTTGACAAAATCGAACACGTGTTTTATTATAAACAAATAGAACATGTGTTCACTGGAGGGAAAATAATGGATAGAAATGATAAATTAAAAGCACTAGATGTAGCCATAGGGCAAATAGAGAGACAGTTTGGAAAAGGTGCTGTGATGAAGCTTGGTGATCCAGCTGCACAGATGAATGTAGAGACTGTACCTACAGGAGCCTTGAGTTTAGATGTTGCTTTGGGTTTAGGCGGCTTGCCTAAAGGTCGTATTGTAGAAATTTATGGTCCAGAAGCATCAGGTAAGACTACGGTAACCTTGCATATGGTTGCAGAAGTTCAAAAAAGAGGCGGGATTGCAGGATTTATAGATGCAGAGCATGCACTAGATCCGAACTATGCTAAGAAAATCGGTGTTGATATTGACAATCTATATATTTCTCAACCAGACAATGGAGAACAAGCCTTAGAAATCACAGAAACTATGGTACGTAGTGGTGCCGTAGATATTGTAGTAGTAGACTCGGTAGCAGCCTTAGTACCTAAGGCAGAAATCGATGGAGATATGGGAGATAGTCACGTTGGTTTACAAGCTAGGCTTATGTCTCAAGCGCTACGTAAGCTTACAGCAGTAATTAGTAAATCAAATTGTACTGTTATCTTTATTAACCAATTGCGTGAGAAAGTAGGGGTTATGTTTGGTAGCCCTGAAACTACGACAGGCGGTAGAGCTTTGAAATTCTATTCTTCAGTACGTTTAGATGTTAGAAGAATAGCAGCCATTAAACAAAATGGTGAAGATGTAGGAAATCGTACTAGAGTGAAAGTTGTAAAGAACAAGATTGCGCCGCCATTTAAGGAAGCAGAATTTGATATTATGTTTGGAGAAGGAATTTCAACCGTAGGTGATATTCTAGATTTAGCAGCAGAAGTTGGGATTGTAGCAAAATCTGGAGCATGGTATGCCTATGAAGGGGATAAGATTGGCCAAGGTAGAGAGAATTCCAAGTCATTCTTGAAGGAAAATCCTGAAATGAAAGCAGATATTGAAGCGAAGGTACGTGAATATTATCAACTACAAGCTCCAATCAGAGAAGAAGAAGCAACACAAAGCTAATGATTCAAAATGGAGGAAATCATGATAGTAACTCGAATTATCGAGTATAATGCGAAGAAGGTGCTTGTCGAAATTGATGAGCACCTTCTTTTGCCGTTATACTTATCTGAGCGAAGAAAGTTAAAATTAACAGAGGGAACAACTTTTTCCCAAGAAGACTTTGAAGATTTGATAAAAACCTTAAAGAAACGTGCGAAAATAAGAGCTATGAAGCTTTTAGAAGCAAGATCATATAGCTCCTTTTCTTTGAGAGAGAAATTAAAGGCAGATCGGTATCCAGAGGAAATAATAGAAGAGGCGATAGCGTATGTGGGTTCCTATGGGTATGTAGATGACATCCGTTATGCATCTGAGTATATTCATGCAAAGGCAGATGTAGAAAGTGAAAGAATTATGCAGCAGAAATTATATCGAAAGGGCATATCAAATGATATATTTACGCAAGCGTTTGAAAACTTTAAATTAGAAAACTCTTATACAAAGGAAGAAGAGCAGATAGAGCGATTGTTGAGAAAAAAAGGCTTTGATCCAAGTGCTAGTAATGAGAAAGAACGTTTGAAAATTATGCAATTTTTATACAGAAAAGGTTATAGTGCAGAAATAATAGCAAAATGCATAAAAATGAATAGCTTTCTAGGCGATATGTCTTGACATTGTGCTATAGATACATTACAATCTACTTATTGTATGTTTTCCATTTTTAGCTACTGTATCTTGAGGTTAGAGATGATATAGTTAGGGTGGAAAGAAAGCAATAAATTTAATATGGAGGTGCTCCTGTATGGATATGTCTATAGGAGTAGTCATTGCAGTATTACTTTTAGGTATCGTGGTTGCGATAGCATTAACACTATTTATTTCTTCTATATATCGTAAGAATATAGCAGAGAAGAAAGTAGGAGATGCAGAGCACAAGGCAAGAGAGATTATTGATGAAGCATTGAAAACAGCTGAGAACAAGAAACGCGAGTCTACTTTAGAAATTAAAGAAGAATCTATTCGTGCGAAGAATGAACTTGAGAAAGAAGTGAAGGAACGCAGAGCAGAAGCTCAAAGAACCGAAAGACGTTTACAGCAAAAGGAAGAAAACATTGATAAGAAAGCCGAAGCTATTGAGAAGAAAGAAGCAGGGCTACAAGCAAGAGAAAACACTCTGGATGAAGCTAGAAAAGAAGTTTCTATGCTAAATGAACAGAGACTGCAGGAACTGGAAAGAATCTCGGGATTAACCTCCGACCAAGCAAAAGAATACTTGTTGAAAATTGTTGAAGAAGAAGTAAAGCATGAAGCAGCTCGATTGGTTAAAGATATGGACCTAAGAGCAAAAGAAGAAGCGAACAAGAAGGCAAAGGAATATGTAGTAACTGCAATACAAAAGTATGCAGCTGATCATGTTTCGGAAACTACTATTTCAGTAGTTAACCTTCCTAACGACGAAATGAAAGGTCGTATTATTGGTAGAGAGGGTAGAAATATCCGTACGTTAGAAACCATGACAGGTGTTGATTTGATTATCGATGACACACCAGAAGCGGTAATTTTATCGGCATTTGATCCAATAAGAAGAGAAGTTGCTAGATTGGCATTGGAAAAATTGATCGTTGACGGTCGTATTCATCCAGCACGCATTGAAGAAACCGTAGAAAAAGCTCAAAAAGAAGTAGAAGCAATGATCAAAGAAGAAGGTGAATCTACCGTGTTAGAGGTAGGTGTTCACGGAATACATCCAGAATTAGTGCGACTACTTGGTAAAATGAAGTTTAGAACAAGTTATGGTCAAAATGCATTGAAGCATTCAATTGAAGTAGCTCAACTTACAGGACTTTTAGCAGCAGAACTAGGATTAGATGTTCGTCTAGCTAAGAGAGCAGGTTTATTACATGACATCGGGAAAGCAGTTGATCATGAAATGGAAGGTACACATGTACAATTAGGTGTGGACTTATGTAAGAAGTATAAAGAAAATGCAACAGTGATTAATGCAGTGGAATCACATCATGGTGATGTGGAGCCAACTTCACTTATTTCATGTCTTGTACAAGCAGCAGATACTATTTCTGCAGCTAGACCAGGTGCAAGAAGAGAAACGCTAGAAACATATACTAGCAGATTAAGACAATTAGAAGAAATATCAAACAATTTCAAAGGTGTAGACAAATCTTTTGCTATTCAGGCGGGTAGAGAGGTTCGAGTTATGGTTGTTCCTGAGCAGGTATCAGATGCAGACATGGTATTGATGGCTAGAGAGATTTCTAAGAAAATCGAAGCAGAAATGGAATACCCTGGACAAATCAAGGTTAATGTTATTCGTGAATCAAGATCTGTTGATTACGCGAAATAGGAAAACAATGAACAGTTTTAAAAAGTCACGCTTAGCGTGACTTTTTTTTATAACAAAGGAGGTGTTATATGCCAAATGCTTATGCACATTTACAGTTCGGGCGAAAAGTCAAATTAGAAGCAAATGATAAAATGAAAAACATAATAGAACAGTATACTCAGCTCTTCGAAATTGGTGTACACGGACCAGATATCCTTTTTTATTATAAACCTTTAAAAAAAGATATACATAACCAAAAAGGCCATAGGATGCATATGGAACCAGCTGCTCTTTTTTTTGAAAAAGCAATACAAGTAATTCAGAATACAGAAAAAAGCAAAAGAGATGCTGCTACCGCCTATATTCTAGGGTTTCTTTGTCATTTTGCTTTGGATAGACAGTGTCATCCCTATATCGAAACACAGGTAAGAGATAAAGGCATTAGTCATTCAGAGCTTGAAACAGAGTTTGATAAATTTCTCTTAAAGCGAGAGGGGATAGACCCTTTCACATTTGATTATGCAGGACATATACATGCAAGTAAGGAAAATGCAAGAGTAATAGGACCATTTCTTACTTTTCCAGCAGAAATAATCGTACAAAGTTTGAAGGGAATGAAGAAGGTATTAGCATATTTTCTACCCAATAGAAAGATGTTACGTTCAGTAGGATTTAAAGTGCTAAAACAAATGGGTATGTATGAGTCATATCAAGGCCTATTTATACGATATGAAGATAATGAAGATTGCAAAGAAATCAATGATGTACTAGCAGAAAAGTTGGAGATAGCAATCCCATATGCATTGCAACTTATGGCAGAGTTTATGGCGTCCATAGAATCAAAGGGAAAGTATTCCTTATCTAAGTATTTTTGGTATGATTATTGTACCGATAAAAGTTATACCAAGAGCAATGAGGACAAGGGAAAGGAATAAAGTTAGATGAAAACAAAATTTTCGAAGCGCGAAATTGCGTGGATTTTATATGATGTAGCTAATTCAGCATTCGTATTATTAGCAACAGCTATTTTGCCAATTTATTTTAAAAGTTTGACAGATGCAGCAGGAATCTCAGCTTCTGATTCCACGTCTTATTATAGTTACGCCTTATCTGTTACAACCTTGATTGTATTACTAGTAGGTCCTATTTGTGCCACTGTAGGGGATAATAAAAATCATAAGAAGCCACTCTTTACCTTTTTTATGATGATGGGAGTGTTAGGGTGTGCTGCCTTAGCGATACCAACTAGTTGGATATTATTTTTAGTGATATTTGTCATTACTAGGGTAGGCTTGCAGGTGAGTGTTATCTTTTATGATGCAATGATTGTAGATATTACTGTGGATGAGAATATGGATCGATTGAGTTCACATGGTTATGCTTGGGGATATATTGGTAGCTGTATTCCTTTTATTGTTAGCTTGGTAATTGTGCTATTTGGAGAAAGTTTATTCGGAATTCCGATGTCTATTGCAATGGGGATTTCCTTTATTTTAAATGCTCTTTGGTGGTTTTTGGTTACGATTCCCCTGTTGAGAATATATGAACAAAGGTACTATGTAGACAGTGGAAAATCTCAAATTAAGAATAGTTTTAAACGTTTACTTCATTTGTTTTCTGAATTAAAAGAAAACAAAAAAATACTAACGTTTCTGATTGCTTTTTTCTTTTATATTGATGGGGTATACACCATAATAAGTTTGTCTTCCTCTTATGGAACAGATGTCGGCTTAGATGCAACTTTTTTATTAGTAGCTTTACTAGTTACTCAGATTGTAGCTTTTCCATTTGCCATACTTTTTGGTAAATTAAGTAAAAAGTACAATCAAACTGGACTAATTAGTATTTGTATTGGTGCCTATTTCTTTGTATCAGTATATGGGATTTTCTTAGAAACACAATTAGATTTCTGGATATTGGCTATCTGTGTGGGAATGTTCCAAGGTGCAATCCAAGCCTTATCTAGAGCGCATTTTGCAAAATTAATTCCAAAGCATAAATCTAGTGAATATTTTGGTATTTATGATGTTTTTGCAAAAGGGGCTTCCTTTACCGGAACTATGCTTGTAGGGATTTTTACTCAGTTATTTGATTCCACTAGAGCTGGGATATCATCCCTATCGGTATTGGTAGCATTAGGCTTTATCTTTTTCCAGATACATGCTAGACAAATGAAGAAGGACAAATAAAATAAGATAAATAAGTTGTAGCTTACAAGTCAAAAGATTGGCTTTAAGTTACAACTTTTTTGTGTTTTAGAGAAAAAGAAATAGAATTCTATTTGTGTAAATATATAGAAAAGTAAAATTATATATGATAAGATTTGAAAAAAAGTGATGTATTAAGGCGTTAAATACTTATCGAAGGAGAGCATATGGAACAGAATATACAATTGTGGTTAGGAAAGCAAGGTGAGAAGAGTGCATTAGACTTATCAAATGGAGTGGAGGAAACTATGTCAGTCATACAACCGATTGATGGGAAATTCTCGTATGAATTATGGGCTCTTACAAAATTAGTTCAGGATGTAGAATGTAAGGTTTCTGTAAATGGAAGATATTTATGTTACCATGCCGCTGTGACAGCTAGTGAGGAGTTACAATGGACTATGCTAGCCTGTCTTCAGTTAACGAAAGGGGAACATAGTATTACCTTAGGATTACAAGGGGAAGAACAAGCAGAAATAAAGGCTGTGCTATTGACCCATGACTCTGGATACATTAATAGAGGGACAGCTCTTGAACATTACCATCAAATCATCAAAGGAGCGAAGATTGAGGACTTGTTAGAGAGCTGTGGGATTGGAAATGGGATACAAGAGACAGCAGAGGAGAAAAGAGAGCGTCTAGATCGCCTGTATCGCGAAGGTTTCTTAGAACGTTATGATCAAGACCTAGCAGAGGGGATAAGCCGCTGTGGGGTACCTCTAGGCGGTATTGGTGCAGGTAAGCTTGAATTGGACGAAGATGGGGTATTTACCTCAATTACAATCAATAATAATGCAGAGGTTCCTTTGTTTAAAACAGAAGGAAGTTTTTTTGCAGTAAATTGTAAAAGCGAAAACAATTCTGTGATGAAGTTGCTACAAAAAGTGGATTATCAGAGTAAGGATTTACCACTGATAGAAAAAATTGAATTTGAAGGGATTTTCCCAGAGGCTAAATTGCATTATCTAGACAAAGAACTACCTATAGATATCAAACTGACTGCCTTTTCGGGGTTGACTCCATATAATGAGAAGGATTCTAGTTTACCAGGAATTGTATTTGAGGTAGAACTTAGCAATCTGAGCAATGAGAAACAAGAAATCTCTCTTATGTTTTCTTTTGAGAATATGATAGGAGCTGGTGGATCGATGGCAATGAAAAGCCCGACAGATAGGCACAATAACTCCTATATTAAAAATACCTGGAATCCTGGTAACACTTGGAGTGATAGAACTGGAAATTACCAAAGGGTTGAGGATAATATGTTGTTATTTGAGGCTAGCGATTCCCATGGAAATCTTATGAGCTATGGAAATTATGCATTAACTGCAGATGTTCCTCTTAGCTTTGTGACAAGTTACGAAGTGGATCATTTGGACGAGATGCTTGGAGGTTTTGCAAAGGGTGAATTGCCTTCCACTCAATCTGTGGCAGAAGAAGATACCTGTTATGTAGCAGGGGCTGGTATCGCGACTGTTATGTTACAAGAAAAGGAAAGCAAGAAATTTAGTTTTGTCTTGGCTTGGTATATGCCACATTTGCTAGATAAACATATGATGGATATGGGAGTGTATTACGATAATCATTTTTCTTCCTCAAAAGAGGTTGCAAGTTATTTGTTAAAAGAGAAGAATCGTATTTATCAGGAAACTACAGCAGTTCAAAAGGCTATCATGAACTCTAGTTTTGAACCATGGTTAAAAAAGAAAATTCTTAATGATATGTTTCCGATTTATACTTGTAGTTGGTTTAACAAGGAAGAAATGTTTTCTATCAACGAAGCTCCTGCTGGTATGATGGGCTGTTTAGGTACCATGGATCAAAGATTAGCTTGTAATGCTATTTATACCAATTTTTATCCTAAATTAGATGCCATAGAACTAGAGTTATTTCGATTATGCCAAGGAGAAAATGGATCCATTAGTCATGATTTAGGATTCGGTGCCTTTGATATATCTAAGAGAGGTGGCGATTGGTCTGATTTATGTTCTTCTTATATTTTACAAGTGTATAAATATTACAGTTACACAGGAGATGAAGAGTTTTTAGAGAAAATGTATCCATCAGTAAAGGCAGCAGTAGCTTACCAAAAAAGTATAGATAGAGATGAGAATTCTATTCCCGATGTTGGGGCAGGAAATGGAACCACCTATGATACTTATCACTGGTATGGAACTTCTTCCTTTGTTGCAAGTTTATGGTTAGCACAATTAAAGGCATGTATTAAATTAGCCAATCATAAGAAAGATCAAGATTTCGCTTTAGAATGTGAAGAATTATTTGAAAAAGCACAGAGTTCGATGATAAGTGAATTATGGAATACAAGCTATGAGTTTGGAAATTATTTCAATAGTTATCATGATAGCTTAGGTGGGACAGAAAGTGAAAATTGCTTTATTTCACAACTAGCAGGGCAATGGTTTGCTGATTTGATGGATTTGGGGAAAATCCTACCTCAAGATATGCTTGATGACAGTATTAAGACAATTACTGAGAGAAATATGCGATTGAGAAATATGGAAGGGTTTAATGATGAAACAACCCCACAAGGTGATTTTGCTTGGTATGCCTATAGCTTTCTTCAATATAATCAAGTTTATTATGGCTGTCTAGCTATTTATAATGGGTTTGTCGAAGAGGGAATGGAGTGTTTTAGAAAGGTATACGAAATGACAAAAGATACTCCTTGGAATATAGCCCTTACTTATTTCGCGGAAGGAGGGCATGTAGGGCTTCCTTATTACATGACCAATCCAGCTAGTTCCTTTTTGTTAGAAGCAGTATCTGGATTTGTTCCAAATATTCCAGAGAAAAATTTGCAAATTAGTCCTAATTGGAATCAGGAAACTCTAAAAGTTCCGTTATTTACACCAAAGTTTTGGTTAGAACTAGATTATAAGAAATTAGAGCGCGAGATAGAGATTGCATTTACTTGTACCAAAACTGTAGATGATATCATTAGTTTTGAAAGCTTTACGACACTAGGAAGTGCTGTAAAGAGAATAACTGTAAATCAAGTAGAATATGAATTTATAGAAGAAGATGGAAAGATTATCATAAAGAGAACTTTTGAAATGAAAGAAGGGCTTAGCTATAGGATTAAGATAGAAACTAAATAAGTGGAATAAAAGACAGTCTAGCTTACCAAGATAAATGGCAAGTTAGACTGCTTTTTTTAAGATAAATAAGTTCTCATAGCTTTTAATGCATTTTTCTCTAATCTAGAAACCTGTGCCTGAGATATCCCAATAAAAGTTGCTACTTCCATCTGGGTCTTTCCTTGGAAGAATCGAAAACTTACAATTTCCCGCTCTCTTTCGTTTAAAACTTTCATAGCTTCACTTAAGGAAATATTATTGATCCAGTGCTCTTCTTTATTCTTTTTATCGCTGATTTGATCCATGACATAGAGCGTATCTCCACCATCAGTATAAATCGGCTCATATAAGCTCATAGGGCTTTGTATGGCATCTAGAGCGTGTGAGATATCTTCTTTTGCAATGCCAATTTCGGCAGCGATTTCTTCTAGTGTGGGTTCTTTCTGGCTTTGTTTCATCATTAATTCTTTTGCATGAATCGCTTTATAAGCAGTATCTTTTAATGAGCGACTGACTCGAATGCTGCCCCCATCCCGTAGATACCTTCTGATTTCGCCTATGATCATAGGAACAGCATAGGTACTAAATTTAACACCTAAGCTTCGATCAAAATTATCAATAGCTTTGATTAATCCTACACATCCAATTTGAAATAAGTCATCTGCATTTTCGTCGCTAGCAGAAAACCGTTTAATTACGCTAAGTACTAACCTTAAATTACCTTCTATATATTTTTCTCTTGCTATGGAGTCACCATTTGCTATTTGTTCAAATAAAATATCTTTTTCAGCTTGCTTTAGTAAAGGAAGTTTGGCAGTATTTACACCGCAAATTTCTACTTTTCCCATCTATGCTCTCCCACCAATTTTCTTTGATAAAATTAGTATGGACAAGAGCAAAATTATTATACACTGCATATTATAAATTATGAAATAGGTTCGATGGAGGGAATTATGCTGTTTTCTGAATTAAAAAGTAAGGATGTTATTAATATAAGGGACTGTAAAAAGCTAGGACGTGTTAGTGATATAGAATTTGATCATTGTAGTGGTTGTATTATTAAGATATATATTCCTGCTGGAGGGAAGATGAGTTGTTTTTTTCCGACAGAACCCGATTATGTGATTTGTTATCATGAGATTAAGCAAATAGGACCGGATATTATATTGGTTGACGTAAAATGCTAAGAAGAAGAAAAATTCGCATCTATGTTGACGTGATATCTATAGTTTGATAAAATATTAAAAACACGTATTATGAGCTCTCGGAATCTTTCCGACGAGATTCATTATTTTTCTGGGAGGTAATTATGAAGTGTCCATTTTGTGGGGGAGATAATTTAAGAGTAATAGATTCTAGACCGGCAGAGGAAAGTAATTCTATCCGTAGAAGGAGAGCTTGCGAGTCCTGCGAAAAGAGGTTTACAACCTATGAAAAGATAGAAACCTTGCCAGTTTTTGTGGTAAAGAAAGATATGACGAGAGAAGTATATCATAGAGCTAAGATGGAACATGGGATATTGAAAGCATGCCATAAAAGGCCAGTAAGTAGTGAGGATATTACTAGAGTCATTGATGAAGTGGAGAATGAAATTTTTTCATTAGAAAAGGCAGAAGTTCCATCCTTTATGATAGGGGAACTTATTATGGAGAAGCTAAAGAACCTTGATGCTGTTGCCTATGTTAGATTTGCATCTGTATATCGAGAGTTTAAAGATATTAATACATTTATGGATGAATTGAGAAGTGTACTTGATAAATAATAGAACCCAAAAGGGATGCCGAAAGGTATCCCTTGTTGTGAGAAATGGAGAACCATATGTTTAGAAAATTCTATCCAGAAAAAGTGGAGAAAACCACCTATGATATCGATTTTGTTAGCTATTATAAGGCAGGAATTAGAGGGGTTCTATTTGATATTGACAATACCCTAGTTCCTCATGGGAAACCTGCAACAAAAGAAGCGATAGAACTCTTTCAAAAATTGAAAGAAATAGGTTTTACGACCATGGTTATGTCGAATAATCGTGAAGAACGAGTAAAGAGTTTTGCAAAAGAGGTGGGTGGAGTGCCCTATATTTATAAAGCAAATAAACCAGCGAAGAAATCTTATGAAATGGGCATGGAAATGATAGGAACAACGAGGGAAAATACATTGTTTGTAGGCGATCAACTATTTACAGATGTTTGGGGCGCAAAGAATTGTGGCTTGACTCATGTATTAGTGAGGCCTATGGATAAAAAAGAGGAAATCCAAATTATTTTGAAGCGTTATTTAGAGGAAATGGTACTATATTTTTATGAAAGAGAGAAGAAAAGCTGAAATGATAAATGTAGATGGAGCTACCAAAGTCTTAGGGGTAATTGGAAATCCGGTGGAACATACAAAATCGCCCTTGATTCACAATGAATTAGCAAAACGATTTGGACATAATTTAGTATACGTGCCATTTCTAGTAAAAGAACAGATAGGTGATGCGATACAAGGCGCAGATGCTTTAGGGATACATGGATTAAATGTAACCATCCCATATAAAGAGGATATTCTTTCTAAAGCAAAGGAAGTAGATTCTTTGACCGCAAAAATAGGGGCAGGAAATACCTTAGTTAGAATAGAACAAGGATTTAAAGCTTATAATACGGATATACCAGGTTTATTGCGAGCTATGAAAAGTGATGGCGTGGAAATAAAAGGAGAATCTGTTATTATTATAGGTGCAGGTGGAGCGGCAAGGGCAGTAGCTCTAATGGTTGCCATGGAAGAGGCAAAAGAAATTATTATTTGCAATCGTACCATGGAAAAGGCTGAGAACATTGCTAAGGAGGTTAATGCCTATGTCAATGACAAAGTGGCGAAAGCTTGTAGTTATAATAATATTCTGAACTTAGAAGGAAGTCAGTATCTAGCAATACAGGCTACGAGTGTAGGGCTTTCTCCAGATATTGATAGGTCTCCGATTGAAGATGAAGCATTTTTTGATAAAATACATACAGCCTATGATATTATCTACAATCCAGATAACACCAAATTTATGCAAATGGCCACCGCAAAAGGAAAAAAAAGTTATAATGGCTTGAAAATGTTGTTATATCAAGGTATCATAGCATATGAGCTGTGGAATCAAGTGGAAATTACAGAAGAAATTGCGAATGAAATATATGGTATACTAAAGGTGAGTTGTGAATGAAACATATAGTGTTAGTTGGATTTATGGGGAGTGGAAAAAGTACCGTAGCATTTCGTTTAAGTTACAAGTTAAAAAGATGCTACATGGATACGGACAAGTTGATAGAATCTAGTGTTGGAATGAAGATTGCTAAGATGTTTGAGGAAAAGGGAGAGGCATATTTCAGAGAAAAAGAAACCGAATGCCTAAAAAATCTTAGCAAAGAAAAGGGCTTAAGGATTATTTCTTTGGGGGGGGGAACTCCGATCAAGGTGGAAAATAGAAAGTTAATTAAGAATCTAGGAACGGTTATTTATTTAAAGGCTTCTCCGGAAGCAATATATAAAAGACTAAAGCACGATAAATCTAGGCCGCTTCTAAGAACAGAAAATCCTTTGCAAACGATCAAAGATATGATAGCAGCAAGGAATAGTGTTTATGAAGAGGTTGCCGATTATATTGTGAATGTAGATTATAAAGAAAGTAAAGAAGTGGTGGACAAGGTGATGGCTATCGTTCAAAAACTAGAAAAGGAAAAAAAGTGAGTATGAAAGTACTAGTTATAAATGGACCTAATTTGAATTTCTTGGGGATTAGAGATAAAAGTATCTATGGAGCGGAAGATTACAACTATCTAATTAGCTTGATTACAAAAGAAGCAAAAGAGAGAGTGTGTGAGGTAGAGTGTTTTCAAAGCAACTCTGAGGGTGGAATTATAGATCGAATACAAGAGGCATATTTTGATGGAACAGAGGGGATTATTATTAATCCTGGGGCCTATACCCATTATAGTTATGCCATACGAGATGCTCTAGCAAGTATGGAGTGTTTTAAGGTAGAAGTGCATATATCTGATATCACAAAAAGAGAGGAATTTCGCCAAATATCAGTAACAAAAGAAGTTTGCGATCATCAAATTTATGGACAAGGAATTCAAGGATATATTCAGGCTTTAGACTGGTTGATACTGCAAAAAAAGTAAGAAAAAAATGATTTTTACAAAAAACAGTTGAAATGTGGCACAATATCATGTAAACTAGTGTCAGAATGTTTGTAAGATTTTTAGGAGGAATTAATTATGATATCTGCTGGCGATTTCAGAAACGGGATTACTATTGAGTACGATAATAACATTTATCAAATTATCGAATTTCAACATGTAAAGCCTGGTAAAGGTGCAGCGTTCGTAAGAACAAAATTAAGAAATATTATTAACGGTGGAGTGGTTGAAAAGACTTTCAGACCGACAGAAAAATGTCCACAAGCACGTATTGATAGAAAAGATATGCAATATTTATTTGCTGATGGTGATTTACACAACTTTATGGATATGGAAACTTATGATCAAATGGCACTAGATGAAAACTCAATTGGTGACGCTTTAAAATTCGTGAAAGAAAACGAAATCGTTAAAGTATGTTCACACAATGGTAAAGTTTTCGCAATTGAGCCTCCATTATTTGTTGAACTAGATATTACAGAAACAGAGCCAGGATTTAAAGGTGATACAGCACAAGGTGCTACTAAGCCAGCGATTGTTGAAACAGGCGCAACTGTACTAGTTCCATTATTTGTTGAGATTGGTGACAAAATCAAGATTGATACAAGAACAGGCGAATATTTATCAAGAGCTTAATAAGCTCTATAGCAAATGTTTTCAATTACTTTTAAGACAACGAATTTTTCGTTGTCTTTTTTGTGTTCAAAATTATGAATACCAAAATAGTTTAAGAGGTGTAAAAAAACGCATCAGTATGGAGGGATAAATGAAATATAGAGAATTTAGAGAGCAAATGTTAGAAATAATTGCAAAGATAGTAGGGAAAGAAGTTAAAGTTTCTTTACATGAAGTGGGAAAGACAAATGATGTTACTCGTTATGGAGTTTCTTTTCGAAATGGAGAGCATAGTATAGCACCTACCATATATTTAGAAAGCTTTTTTCAGCGTTTTCTAGAAGGGGAAGAGCAAGGAGTGCTAGCAAAAGAAATTGTTGATGTCTATGAGCGTGAAAACTATGAAATTGAGTTCTCAGTAGAAGATTTTCAAGATTATCAAAAGGCAAAGGAACATATCTTTGTAAAAGTAGTAGAAGTAAGTAGGAATCGTGAATTATTAAAAGATAAGCCGTATAAAATAGTGATGAACCTAGCCATGCTTGCCTATTATAGCGTGGATGGCCAAGATGGTGTCAGAGGGAGTGTAGGGATTGGTTATTCTAATTTAGAGGCTTGGAATATAAATGAGGTACAACTATTAGAAGAAGCCTTAGAAAATACGGAAAGAGTAAAAGCGTGGACCCTAGATTCTATTTCAGATTTACTAGAAGAAGCAGTAGAAGATAAAAAAAGTATGTATGTTTTAAGTAATAAAGAAAAGTATTTAGGGGCTGCTACTATTTGTTATTACGACTGTCTAGAAAAATGTGGGGAGAGAATAGGAAATGATTTCTATATACTTCCATCCTCAATTCATGAGCTTATTTTAGTGCCTAAAGATAAAGCAGAAGGTTTATCCTTGCTAAAACTAATAGTGCAGGATATTAATGATACCCAAGTACCATTAGAAGAGGTTTTATCCTATGATATATATTATTACGATTTAACAAGTAAAAAACTTAGTTTAGTTTAAAATTGAAATACATACTAGACATTATCGTAAAAATATGTTAATATATTCGAGAGTGATGTAACAAAGTTGTAATATTTAAAGCGTGTCCGTAGTCTAATGGATAGAACAAAGGCCTCCGACGCCTTTAATGCAGGTTCGATTCCTGTCGGACACATTCATCACTCCCGAATATGACAATATTTTATAAAGTGAGGATAAGAAAGAAATGAAGAAATTATTGGACGAGAACCTAAAAGGATGGATTCAAAACAAAATTCAACTTATCATTCCAACAGCGGTAATATTAGGTGTAGCAGCAGTTGTAGCGGTATCTTTATGGAACCACAATGAAGTGACAGTAGCAGCGGAACAGCAATCTGCAATTGATGCAGTTGCCGTTGATGAAGTTGTAGTAGCTGTTAGTAGTGAAAATCCATTAGAAGTAGATTTATATCCAGAATTAAATCAGTTTATTGTACAATATTTAACAGCATTAGCAGATGGAAACGTAGAAGTAATTTCATCAATGAGTAATAATGTTTCCGATACAGAAGTTATTAGAATACAAGAATTAGGCGCACATATTGAAGCCTTTCCTGAATATAATATTTTCACAAAAAAAGGACCGGTTGAAAATAGTTATATCGTATATGCAGCAGCTAGAGCGAAAATGCCAGGTTTAGAAACTTTGTTGCCAGGAATTTATAGCTTTTATGTATGTACGAATGACAGTGGAAATTTCTACTTGAACGAAGGAACGTTAACAGAAGAAGAATCTTCTTATATCGCAGCATTAGAATCAGATAGTGCAGTAATAGAATTATTAACGTCTATTGATACGGAGTACAATGAACTTCTAACTACAAACGAAGAAGTAAAGACTTATATGGATGTATTACAAAACGAAATAAAAGATGCTGTAGGTACAGCAATCGCTACAGGGGATGATGCAGTAGCTATCGCAGCTGCAGATGAAGTTATGGTAGCTTCAAGCGAAGCAGTAGCAGAAGTAGATGAAACAATCCTTGCGACTTCAGCAATTGCAAAAGTTACGACGACTATTAACGTGAGAGCATCGGATAGTGAAGCAGCAGATAAAGTTGGTAAATTAGAGCAAGGGACTACTATTGAAGTAATAGAAATGAAAGTAAATGGTTGGAGTAAGTTCATGTTTGAGGGTGTAGAAGCTTATGTGAAGACTGACTATTTGCAAGTAGTAGCAGAAGCAGCAACAGAAGAAGCAAACGGTATGGTAACAGCAACTACTAATGTAAATGTTCGTGCAGAAGCAAGTGCAGATGCAGAACGCTTAGGTCAAGTAGATGCTGGAACTCAAATTGAATGGATCGAAGATGTGAACGAAGAATTCGCAAAAGTAATTTACAATGGAAGTATTGGTTATGTAGCATTAGAATATGTAACAAAATAGATGTAATAGTAGATAGAAACTGTCACCTTAGGGTGGCAGTTTTTCTTATTGTGTGGATGTACAAAACATAAAATTCATGTTATGATAGCAAGGATATGCAAGTATAAGGAAAGTAAGGTAATGGGTATTGGATGAAATACGTTTAAATAAATATTTGGCTCAATCAGGAGTTTGTTCTAGGCGTGAGGCTGACAAATTAGTTGAAATGGGTGTGGTAAGTGTAAATGGAAAAGTGGCTAGTATAGGTCAGCTTGTTACAGAAAAAGACAAGGTAGCAGTGAGAGGAAAATCTGTAAAGCCTGTAGAAGAGAAGGTTGTGTTAGCTTTTTATAAGCCCATAGGGGTTACCTGTACAGAAAAGGATAAGAATGCAAAATTAAAAATTACAGACGTATTGAAATATCCTACCAGACTTACCTATGCAGGAAGATTAGATCAAGACAGTGAAGGTTTATTGTTAATGACCAATGATGGGGATTTAATTGAACAAATGATGAGAGGTTCTAATGGCCATGAGAAAGAATATGTGGTTACCTTAAATCGCAAAATAGATGCTAAGTTTAAGAAGCGCATGGAAGAAGGTATTTATTTAAGAGAATTAAAGAGGGTTACAAAGCCTTGTAAGATAGAACTATTGAGTGATACTAGTTTTAAGATTATATTGACCCAAGGATGGAATCGTCAAATTAGAAGGATGTGTAGTTATTGTGGTTATGAGGTGAAAAGCTTAAAGCGAGTAAGGGTAATTAGTATTTTGCTAGGAGATTTAAAACCAGGAGAATATAGAAAACTTAATGAAAAAGAAGTTAAGGATTTGTATTTAAATTGTAAGGAGTAAAGCAATGACCAAAGTAGAAAGAATTCAAGAACTAATCATACAATTAAATGAAGCTAGAGAAGCTTACTACGCGAAAGATTTAGAAATTATGTCAAATTTTCAATATGATACCTTGGCTGATGAGTTGGAAGCCTTAGAAAAGGAGATGGGCATTGTTTATTCCAACAGTCCTTCGGTTCAAGTGGGTTATGAAGCGATAGATAGCCTACCAAAAGAGGTCCATGATAGACCAATGTTATCTCTAGCGAAAACAAAAGAGAGAGAGGCATTACAGGCATTTCTAGAGTCACAAGAAGGGATTCTAAGTTGGAAATTAGATGGATTGACTATTGTACTAAGCTACGAAGACGGAATCTTACAAAAAGCAGTGACAAGAGGAAACGGTGAAGTTGGGGAGGTAATTACCAACAATGCGAAGGTATTTACCAATGTACCACTCACCATTGCTTATAAAGGACGATTGGTAATACGTGGAGAGGCCGTAATTTCTTATAGTGATTTTGAAAGCATTAATGAAAGTATGGAAGAAGATAGTTTAAAGTACAAGAATCCAAGAAATCTATGTTCAGGCTCTGTGCGCCAATTGAATAATAAAATTACACAGGAGCGAAGTGTTCAGTTTTTTGCCTTTGCACTAGTATTATCAGAAGATAGCTTTCAAACTAGAGAAGATGAATTACAGTTTATAAAGGAGCTTGGTTTTGGGATTGTAGAATATAAATTAGTAAGTGAGAGTACCATTCTAGATGCTGTGAATTATTTTGCTGAAGAAATAGAAAGTTTCGATTTGCCATCGGATGGTCTTGTATTAAATTATAATAATATCGCCTATGGAAGCAGTTTAGGTGCAACAAGCAAATTTCCAAGGGATTCCATCGCCTTTAAATGGGCCGATGAGATAAAAGAAACTAAGTTATTAGAAATCGAATGGAGTGCTAGTAGAACAGGGCTAATCAATCCCGTAGCAATTTTTGAACCAGTCGAGCTTGAAGGAACGACAGTAAGTAGAGCTAGTGTGCATAATATCAGTGTTTTAAAAGCATTGAAGTTAGGTTTGGGTGATGTTATTACGGTCTATAAAGCAAATATGATTATTCCACAGATTGCAGAAAACCTAACAGAGAGTGATACCATGGTAATCCCAAGTCTTTGTCCTGTATGTAGCGAAGCAACTAAAATTCATCAATCCAATGAGGGCCAATTTCTCTATTGTACCAATGAAGAGTGTAGTGCGAAAAAGATTAAAGCTTTTACTCTTTTTGTTGGGAGAGATGCGCTAAATATTGATGGATTAAGTGAAGCTAGTTTAGAGAAATTTGTTGCGCTTGGTTTTCTACATCAATTTTCAGACTTGTATGATTTAAAGCAGCATAAGGAGGCTCTGATTTCTTTAGAAGGTTTCGGATTGAAAAGTTTTGAAAATTTAATGAATTCCATTGAAAATTCCAAAATTACTACACTAGCAAAAGTGATTTATGGCTTAGGGATCACGGGAGTTGGTCTAGCAACTGCAAAAGTGCTATGTAAACACTTTTCCTATGATATACAAGCAATAGAAGAAGCCTCTGTGGAAAGTTTGATGGAAGTAGAAGGGGTAGGAGAGGTAATTGCAAAAGCTATTTCAGACTACTTTGGAAAAGAGGCAAACAAAAGTGCATTAGAAGCCTTACTTTCTAAACTTCAGATTGAGAAGCCAGAGGAAAATGTAGGTGATGCAAGCTTAGAGAATCAGGTAATTGTAATAACTGGAGATGTTAACATTTATGCAAACAGAAATGCATTAAAAGAGGCGATAGAAGCGAGAGGCGGCAAGGTGACAGGCTCAGTTTCTGCTAAGACAAGTATTTTGGTAAACAATGACGTACATTCCAATTCGTCTAAAAATAAAAAAGCAAAGGACTTAGGAGTTCCTATTCTTTCAGAAGAAGAGTTCCATACAACATATTTATTGTAGAAAAGAGGAAAGTTTATGCCAATTAAGATTCAAAGAGATTTACCAGCAAGTGAAATATTAGAAAATGAAAATATATTTGTGATGGATGATGAAAGAGCAAAACATCAAGATATCAGACCTATCAAAATCTGTATTTTAAATATTATGCCTGTAAAAGAAGATACTGAATTACAGTTGCTTAGAGCTTTATCAAATACTCCGCTTCAAGTAGATGTAACGTTTATGAAGCTGTCTACTCATATTTCTCAAAATACATCCTTTGTGCATTTAAATAAATTTTATCAAAGCTATGAACAATTAAAAGAAGAGCGCTTTGATGGAATGATTATAACAGGAGCACCTGTAGAGCAATTAGACTTTGATCAGGTAAATTATTGGGATGAACTTTGTGAAATTATGGATTGGTCAAAAGAGAATGTAACCAGCACTTTGTTTATTTGTTGGGGAGCACAAGCAGGACTTTATCATTTTTATAATTTAGAAAAGGAACCATTAGAAGAAAAGCTTTCAGGGGTATTTAAACACAAAGTTTCCAATCGGAAAATACCACTGGTAAGAGGGTTTGATGATGAATTTTATGCTCCACATAGCCGTCATACCACGATTAATCCTGAAAAGATTTATAATTGTAAAGAGCTTCATGTTATGGCAGAGTCAAAAGAAGCTGGTGTATATCTAGCTATGACAGGCAATGGGAACCAAATTTTTGTAACAGGACATCCAGAATATGATAGATATACTTTACACAATGAGTATATGAGAGATTTAAGTAAAGGGATGAAGATACCAGTGCCAGCGAACTATTATCCAGGTAATGATAGCAGTGAAAAGCCTTTATTACAATGGAGAGGCCATAGCAATGCACTATATACAAATTGGTTAAATTATTATGTATATCAAGTAACTCCGTTTCATTTAAAGTAGAAAATATAGAAATAAAAAAAGAAGGTAACACCTTCTTTTTTTAATCTCTAAATACGATTGTTTGAGTGGATGGATCCATAGATTCTACTATGGCAAGTGATTCCACACGAAGTCCTTGTTCACGCAAATCTTTACCACCTGTTTGGAAGCCTTTTTCGATCACAATACCAATACCCATTACATTAGCTTTGGCATCCGTCACAAGTTTACATAGACCTAAGGCAGCACAGCCGTTTGCAAGGAAATCATCGATGACTAGGATGTTTTCCTCGGGACTTATGAATTTACTAGCAACAATAACCTCGTATTTTCTTTTATGAGTAAAGGATTCAATCGGTGCAGAAAGCATAGTACCATCCAAGTTAATTGATTGAGATTTTTTTGCAAAAACCACAGGGACATCGAAATATTGTGCTACTATTGTAGCAATACCGATACCAGAGGCTTCGATGGTTAAGATCTTGTCTATCTTAACATCAGCAAATCTTTTCTTAAATTCTTTTCCAATTTCATTGAAGAGTTTGACATCCATTTGATGGTTTAAAAAGCTATCAACTTTTAGTACGTTTCCTTCTTTCATTACGCCATCTTTTCTAATTCGTTCTTTTAAAAGTTCCATGTTAGTTCCATCCTTAAAATTTACATTTTTCGTAATATTTATGTCGATGTTTGTCGAGAATATTAGTCCTATTATATGAAAGCTTTTAAGACTTGTCAATGACAAAATAAAGTAAATAAGAAAAGTCTTGGATTTCTAATGCCCCTACCATCAAAATGACTTGATTAAATAAGGAAATATGTGTATAATGAGTCCGTAGGTCACAAGACCTAAACGAGAGTGAAGTGAAGGAGAAATCAATGAGTAAAAAACCTGTAGTTTTAATGATTTTAGATGGATATGGACTAGATGATAACCAAAATGCTAATGCTGTAGCTTTAGCAAAGACACCTGTAATGGATGAATTAATGAAAAAAGGGCCATTTGTGAAGGGACAAGCTTCAGGTATGGCAGTAGGACTTCCAGAAGGTCAAATGGGAAATTCAGAAGTTGGGCACTTAAATATGGGCGCAGGAAGAATTGTATATCAAGAATTGACAAGAATTACGAAAGAAATCATGGATGGAACTTTCTTTGATAATGCAGCATTATTAGAGGCTGTAGAAAACTGTAAGAAAAATAATAGTGCATTCCATTGCTTTGGTTTATTATCAGATGGTGGAGTTCATAGTCATAATACACATTTATATGGCTTATTAGAATTAGCTAAGAAGGCTGGTTTAGAAAAAGTGTATGTACATGCATTTTTAGATGGTAGAGATACACCTCCAGCCTCTGCAAAAGGATTTGTAGAAGCATTAGAAGCAAAAATGGCTGAAATAGGCGTTGGAGAAGTGGCATCAGTTGCAGGACGTTACTATGCAATGGATAGAGATAATAACTATGATAGAGTAGAAGTTGCTTATCGTGCTTTGGTAAATGGAGAAGGTTTGACGGCAGACAGTGGTACACAAGCAGTAGCTCAGTCTTACGAAAAGGGTGAAAATGATGAGTTTGTTAAGCCAACAGTGGTAGTAAAAGAAGGTAAGCCGGTAGCAAAGATAGCAGATAAAGATTCTGTAGTATTTTTTAACTACAGACCAGATAGAGCAAGAGAATTAACAAGAGCATTCTGTGATACAGAGTTTACAGGTTTTGCAAGAGAAAGTAAATTAGATTTATGTTTTGTTTGTTTTTCAGATTATGACAAAACAATCGAAAATAAATTAGTGGCATTTGAAAAGATTGCTATTACCAATACATTTGGTGAATGGTTAGCAGAAAACAATATGACACAAGCAAGAATCGCTGAAACAGAAAAGTATGCGCATGTTACCTTTTTCTTTAATGGTGGTGCAGAAGCTCCAAACGAAGGCGAAGAGCGTATTCTTGTAAATTCACCTAAAGTTGCAACTTATGATTTGAAACCAGAAATGAGTGCCTTTGAAGTTTCAGATAAATTAGTAGAGGCAATTAAATCAGATAAATTCGATGTTATTATCATCAACTATGCAAACCCAGATATGGTTGGCCATACAGGTGTAGTGGATGCAGCAATTGCAGCAGTGGAAGCAGTAGATGAATGTGTAGGCCGTGCAGTGGAAGCTTTGAAATCGGTAGATGGTGTTATGTTTATCTGTGCAGACCACGGAAATGCGGAGCAATTAGTAGACCCTGAAACAGGAGCTGTATTTACCGCTCATACTACAAATGAAGTACCATTTATCTTAGTGAATTATGATGAAAGTTATGGTTTAAAGGAAAATGGATGCTTAGCAGATATTATCCCTACTTTAATTGAAATTATGGGAAAAGAAAAGCCAGTAGAAATGACAGGTGAATCTTTATTAATTAAGAAGTAATAGAATAGTAAAATAGAAAATGACCAAGTTCAGTGTAAAACAGAACTTGGTCATTTTGTGCATTATGTAAGTTGAAATTATTGGTAGATATTATTAATATCATTTTGCATAATTGCATAGTTTACAATACCTAAACCGAAAATAGCTAAGATGATATATAGTAAGCTATTATCTGTTCCTGTTTTTGCTGCAAATACTCTACCCATCTTGTAGTTCCAGTAGTAGCTATAGATTCCACAAGTTACAATCGATAATAAAAATACCATACCGAATCCTGTGTTCCATTCTTCTGGGGTAGTTCTTACTGCTGCATCGTTGATGCAATACATCCAATAAATTGCGTAGATTCCACAAGTTACAATAGATAAGATGATGCACACTGGTATACTTTTTGTCATTTCTTTTTCCTCCGACTATATAAGTTATGTATACTATATATAATATAGTATATCCTTTATAAATATTACGCGATAGTAGAAAAAATGTCAAGATAGAATCCTAATTCAGGAAAGAATCTAGGTAAATTTCTTATAATTCCCCAGACCAAGAAATAAACAATGAAAAAGTATAAAATTACATTGATCCATTTACCGTTTAAAGGCTTTTCTACAATCCAGCAATACCAGGCATAGAGAAGCGTAGGAATAAGGAGAGGAAGGCTTAGGGTTAATCCGAAGTTAGTACTAGCTGCAATGGAAATATTTCCCTGTAGTAGAGAAATACTAGCAGTCGTGATTCCACAAGCAGGACAATCTAGAGTAGTAAGTTCGTGAAACACACAAGGAACAAAGATTCCTATCGTTTGGGTTTGTAAATAATAGAGAAAGCCACCTAGGATTAAGATAATGGAAGCTAAGATACGCTTTCTAGTAGTTGTTTTGAAAAAAAAGTTTGTCATGTCGGTTCTTCTTTCTAAGATTAATGATTAAAGTATTATAGC
>CAYJHO010000015.1:0-37000 GCA_964369945.1 uncultured Lachnospiraceae bacterium | reverse complement strand
CTGGTGAACAAACCATATCCTTTAATTCTCCTGGATGTTTCTTCGATTCCAACATTAACTTTGCTGCTCCTAAGGTACTTTGTGCTGCAAATTCATAGGCTTCTTTTCTTGGCATTCCCATTGCCACAGCTCCGTCGGCTAAGGCTTCTAAATACAAGAAGGCATAGGCCACAGAACTTCCTGAGACTCCAATAAAAGGATTCATCAAATTCTCATCTATTATTCTAGCTAAACCAAAGGATTCTGCAATTTTAACAGCTACGATTTCATCTTCCTTTGTGCAGGTCTCCCCTACACAAATAGCAGTACAACTTTCTCCAATCAGGGCTGGTGTATTTGGCATCATTCGAATCATTCGAGCCTGATCTCCTAGGGCTTCCTGTAGCCAAGAAATACTTTTTCCAGCAGCCAAACTAATACATAACTTATCCGTCGTGATATACTCCTTTATTTCCTCGCACACCCCACTTAGATATTGTGGTTTCACAGCCAAGATAATAATATCACAAGTTTTCGCTACTTCTATATTAGAAGATAAGATGTTCATTTGATAAGATTCTTCACAAGTTTTCTTAGTTGCTTCACTTTTTGCATTTCCGTAAATACAGGATGGATTCACTAAATCTGCCTGCACCATACCTGCTATGATTGCCTTTGCCATATTTCCTAGTCCAATAAATCCTATTTTCATATCCTTCTCCTCACTCCTATTTTGTAGTTCTCTGTTTGTATACTTCGTACATAAATAAGGAACTTGCTACAGCGGCATTTAAACTTTCAACTTCCCCAGCCATCGGTATTTTCACATAAGCATCTGCTAGTTGAGCCGTAGTTTCTTTTAGTCCATTGCCTTCATTTCCAATCAAAAAGGCAATACTTTCCGTATAATCACAGTTAGAAAAATAAGTTTCTCCCTGCAAATGTGTGGCATAAATTTGAATACTTGCTTTCTTCATTTGTGCTATTAAATCTTCGATTTCTTCTATATACAAAAAGGGCACTCGGTAGATACTTCCCATGGTGGATCGAATGGTCTTTGGATTAAAGATATCCACGGATTCTTTGGTTAATAGTACCCCACTAGCCCCTGCCGCTTCTGCCGTTCTAATGATAGTTCCTACATTCCCAGGATCTTGTAGTCCTTCTAGAACCACAAACATAGATTGAGGTTTTTCTAGTAAGGCTTCTAGTTGGTAAATTGGCTGCTTTAAAAGAGTTAAAATCCCCTGTGGTGTTTGCGTATCTGACATCTTAGCATACACTTCTGGGCTCACAAACTCTATGGAATTTGAAGCAAGTTTCTCCTCTAGCTGTGGACTATTATTTTTCTCCCAAAACTGCTCTGTTAGATAGATTTTCTGAATCTGCTCTCCTGGTGCTTCTAGGAACATCTTTAGCCCTTCTACTACAAAAACCTGGTCTTTTTTCCTTTCTTTGGCCTTTTGTACATAAGCACATATTTGTTTAATTTGACTATTTGCTACACTGGTAATCACAATTGTGCACGCACCTTTCTCTGTTCTTTCTATAAAAGGATGTTGCATTTCTATGCAACATCCTTATGGATTGTTTTCTTATTAACGACTTAAATCTTTATTTACTGAATACTCATATTCATCTAGGTTCTTCTTCATAGCTAGCGCTTCATCTATATCGATATCTACTAGCTTGCCGCCTTGAATTCCCACAACACGATTTGTCTTACCCTCACAAAGAATATCCGCTGCATAAGCTCCCATAATGGATGCGTGATAGCGATCTTTGCAGGTAGGGCTTCCACCACGTTGCATATGACCTAAAATAGTAGCTCTTGTTTCAATACCAGTTGCTGCTTCGATTCTCTTTGCCATAGATTGTGAGTGTCCAATCCCTTCTGCATTGATAATGAGGTGATGGCTTTTCCCTAATTTTCTATTAGCAATAATATTGTTAACAATCAATTGTTCATTATAATCATACTTTTCTGGCAACAGTACGTCCTCTGCTCCATTAGCAACACTACACCATAATGCAATATAACCTGCTTGTCTCCCCATCACTTCAATAATAGAGCATCTTTCGTGAGAAGAAGAGGTGTCCCTAACCTTGTCAATAGCATCCATAGCAGTATTAACAGCTGTATCAAAGCCTATAGTATACTCTGTACTAGAAATATCTAAATCGATGGTTCCTGGAATTCCAATGGTATTAATTCCTTGATGGGATAGCTTTTGCGCTCCTGCATAAGAGCCATCTCCTCCAATAACAACAATACCGTCAATCCCAAATTTGCGACAAATGTCAGCTGCCTTTATCTGTCCTTCTAAACTACGAAATTCAGAGCATCTAGCAGTACCTAAAATCGTTCCTCCACGTTGAATGATATCTGAAACACTTCTCTTTGTCATTTCCGTGATTTCTTCTTTTAATAGCCCTTGATAACCACGATGTATCCCCATAACCTTAACGCCATTTACAAGTCCTTTTCTAACTACTGCACGAATAGCAGCATTCATCCCAGGTGCATCCCCGCCACTTGTTAAGACTCCAATTGTTTTAATTCGCTTTTCCATATTATTTGCCTTTCTCTTTGTACTCTATTAAATTCTAATACTTTTTCTATAAAATTTCAACATATTTACAAGAGTTTTACATTGTTTTCTCCAAATATTTGATTCATTTTGGCCATCATCGCCTCATTCGCATCTATATTATATGATTTTGGCAATTTTTTCTGTAATTTTTGATCTGTAATAAAAATAGCAATTTGATCTTTTCCTTCATTTCCTGCAATGGCATTGATTAAATTAGATTCTAATCGTTTAAACTCTTCTAAGCTAGGAAAACGAATCCAAAGTGTTTGTCCTACATCTGAAAAAGAAATAATCTGCTCGCAAATCAATTTTCCTGGTTTTTCATCTTCTAAAGAAACTTTACCTTTTACAAAGATTTTCTCATCTTCTCCTAGATAAGTCGCATGCCTTTCATATTGATTTGGAAATACAACCACTTCTACGATACCATAGAGATCCTCTACTTGAAGGAAAGCCATAACCTTATCATTTTTCGTATACTTTACATTCTTCTCACTGATCAAGCCACCAATCATAACCACTTGCCCATCTTGCAAGTTACTTAAGCCGGTTTCTTCGTCTAATTGAAAGTCTTTAGTGTTTGCCGTAATTGTTTTATTCCAAATTTGAAAATGACTTTCCAATGGATGACCACTCACATAGATACCAAGCACTTCCTTTTCCATGGATAGCATTTCTTCCTTTTTGTATTCTCCAACCGGAGGAAGTTCTATATCAAAATCTTTCTTCTCTTCTTCTCCCATAAAGTCTAACAAAGACATTTGCCCAGAAATATGATGTTTCTTCCCATTGCTTTGCGCATCCATAATAGGGACATAAACAAACATAAATTGCTTTCTAGTCCCTCCTAGCGGATCTAGTGCTCCTGCTTTAATCATATGTTCGACCGCCCTTTTATTACAGTCATAACCTGCCATTCTTGTTAGAAAATCATGGATTGTTTTAAAGGATCCATGTTCATCCCTTTCCTTACAAAGCCCTTCAATCAAGGTTCTCCCTACGGATTTGATAGCTAGTAACGCGTAACGCACACCGCCATTTTCTACACTAAATTCTAACTTACTTCTATTTACATCTGGTGCTAAGATCGAAATTCCCATATTCTTACAGCTTACAATATATTCTGCGACTTTTCTTGGATTGTCGATCACACTCGTTAAAAGGGCAGCCATATACTCCACAGGATAATAATATTTTAAATAAGCAGTTTGATAAGCGATAACAGCATAACACGCAGCATGAGATTTGTTAAAAGCATATTTTGCAAAATCCATCATATTATCGTAAATTTTACTCGCTACCTTAGGATCAATTCCATTGGCCACACAACCTGGAACCCCCTCTTCCTCACTTCCATAAACAAAATTGGCACGTTCTTTTTCCATCACATCTTGCTTTTTCTTACTCATAGCTCTTCGAACTAAGTCACTTCTCCCAAGAGAGTAGCCTCCCAAATCTCGCACAATCTGCATTACTTGTTCTTGGTAAACAATACAACCATAAGTAGGCTGTAAAATCTCTTCTAGCTGTGGGCAAAGGTAGGTTACTTCCTCGCCACTATTCTTTCCTTGTACATATTGTGGAATAAATTCCATGGGACCTGGTCGATACAGAGAAACACCTGCAATAATATCTTCCAAATTTTGTGGCTTAAGCTCTTTCATAAAGTTTCTCATGCCACCACTTTCTAATTGAAAGATCCCCTCTGTCTTACCCGTGCCTATATAATGAAATACATCCGAATCATCATAACTTAATTGATCAAAATCTACCCATTCACCTGTACTTTGTTTGATTAATTCCTGAGCTTTTTGTATCACAGTCAAAGTTCTTAACCCTAAAAAGTCCATCTTTAATAGACCCAACTCTTCTAAGGTTGTCATCGTAAATTGGGTGGTAATAGAACCGTCAGAACCCCTAGATAACGGAACATAATCATCTGCAGCACTAGGACTAATCACTACCCCTGCTGCATGCATAGAGGAGTGTCTTGGTAATCCCTCTAGGCGTTTACACATATTGATTAAGAACGTCACTTGTTCATCACTTTCATAAAGCTTCCGAAATTCTGGATTGATCTCTAAGGCTCTTTCTATGGTAATATTCAATTCATTCGGGATTTGCTTTGCTAAACTATCAGCAAAGGCATACGGTAAATCCATCACTCGAGCTACATCTCGAATCACACCTTTCGCTGCCATCGTTCCAAAGGTGATGATTTGAACCACCTTATCTGCTCCATATTTCTCCCCTACATAATCAATCACTTCCTGTCTTCTTTCAAAGCAAAAATCAATATCAAAGTCGGGCATGGAAACCCTTTCAGGATTTAAGAAACGCTCAAAAAGAAGCTGGTATTTTATGGGATCTAAATCCGTAATTTTCAAGCAATAGGCTACAATAGATCCTGCCCCAGATCCTCTTCCTGGGCCAACTGGAATATCATGCTCTCTAGCATAGTTAATAAAATCCCAGACAATCAAGAAATAGTCTACAAAACCCATGCTCTGTATAATATCTAGCTCATACTCTAAACGCTCTGTCAATTCCTTGGTTTCTGTTGTGTAACGGTGTTTCAATCCTCTATAACAAAGGTCTCTTAAATAACTTTCTGAAGTAAAACCAAGAGGTACTTCAAAATGTGGTAATCGATAATTCCCAAATTCAATCTCTACTTCACACCTGCTTGCAATTTCTTCTGTATTATCTATGGCTTCTTGGCAATATGGAAATAGTTCACGCATTTGTTCTTCGGACTTGAGATAAAACTGTCCCCCTTCATAGCGCATACGATCTTCATCTGCCACTTTCTTTCCAGTCTGGATACAAAGTAAAATGTCATGAGAATCTACATCCTCAGCATAGGTATAGTGCACATCATTGGTTGCCACTAATGGTATTTGAAGTTCCTTGCTTAATTTAATCATTTGACTGTTTACAATGGCTTGTTCTTGCATCCCATGATCTTGCAATTCTAAATAATAATTTCCTTCTCCAAAACATGCCCTATACTTTAAGGCAGATTTTCTCGCTTCATCATACAAGCCTTTCAATAAATATCTTTGTACTTCCCCAGCAAGGCAAGCAGAAAGCGCAATAATGCCTTCATGATATTCTTCTAATACTTCCATATCTACTCTAGGTTTATAATAATAACCTTCTGTAAATCCCTTACTAACAATCTTCATTAGATTCTGATAACCTAACTGATTTTGAGCTAATAAGATTAAGTGGTGGTAACGCTCTTCTCCACCTCCTAGCTCTTTGTCAAATCTAGAATTAGGAGCGACATAGACTTCACAACCTATGATAGGTCGAATCCCTTGCTTCTTGCACTCTTTATAGAAATCTATGACACCATACATGACACCATGGTCTGTAATGGCAGCACTAGTCATCCCCAAGTCCTTCACTCGCTTTACATACTCTTTTATCTTATTCGATCCATCCAGCAAACTGTATTCTGTATGGACATGTAAATGTGTAAATCCCATGTTTCCTCCCATGCAATGCTTAGAGAAAAAAAACTAGAGACCTCTCTCTAGTTTTTTAAGTATTGCTTTAAATTATCTACTTTATCTAACGTTTCCCATGGAAGATCTAAATCATTTCTGCCAAAATGTCCATATGCCGCTGTTCCTCTATAGATAGGACGTCTTAAATCTAACATGTTAATGATACCTGCTGGTCTTAAGTCGAACTCCTTGCGAATCATTTCAATGATTGCTTCATCACTTAATTTTCCTGTTCCAAAAGTGTCTACCATAATAGAAGTAGGATGTGCTACACCAATGGCATAAGAAAGTTGAATTTCACATTTCTTTGCTAATCCTGCTGCTACGATATTCTTTGCAACATAACGCGCTGCATAAGCAGCACTTCTATCTACCTTGGTGCAATCTTTCCCAGAGAAAGCACCACCACCATGTCTCGCATATCCACCGTAGGTATCTACAATAATTTTTCTACCTGTTAATCCACTGTCTCCATGTGGTCCACCAATGACAAAGCGACCAGTAGGATTAATAAAAAACTTAGTTTCTTCATCTATTAAATGCTCTGGTAATACAGGAGCAAATACATACTTCTTAATATCTTCATGAATTTGTTCTTGGCTTACTTCTTCATCATGTTGTGTGGATAAAACGACTGCCTCTAAACGAATAGGAGTTCCATTTTCATCATATTGTACCGAGACCTGACTCTTTCCATCTGGACGCAAATATGCTAAGGTTCCATCTTTTCTAACGTCTGTCAATTGTTTCGTCAATTTATGTGCTAGAGAAATTGGATATGGCATAAATTCTTCTGTTTCATCCGAAGCAAATCCAAACATCATCCCTTGATCCCCAGCTCCAATCTCATCTGGATCAATTCCTTTTCTAGCTTCTAAGGCATGATCTACACCCATTGCAATATCTGCCGATTGGCTATGCAATAGATTATTCACTTTACAAGTATTCCCATCAAAATGCAATTCTGGTTTATTATATCCAATTTCTTTGATAGTATCCCTTACGATCTTTTCTACGTCAATCGTTGCTGTGGTTGTAATTTCTCCCATAACTGCGCAGAAATCAGTGGTAACACAAGTCTCACATGCTACTCTTCCCATTCCATCTTGCGCCATTATGGCATCTAATACTGCATCACTTATCGCATCACTAACTTTATCAGGATGCCCTTCTGTTACCGATTCTGAGGTAAATAATAATTTTTCCATTTGTTTGCTCTTTTCTAAATATTAAATTACTTTTAATCTAGCTTTTTGCAGTTCTTCTTCTGCTTTTACAAGTTTAATTTCTCCACCCAAAGCAGCTAACTTTTCTGGAAATTTCTCATAGCCCCTTTGTATGTAATGAATTTGATCCACGGTACTAAAGCCTTCTGCTGACAGTGCCGCTAATACGAGTGCCGCTCCTGCTCTTAAATCAGGTGCACTTACCTGTGCCCCTTTATATGTTTTCACGCCATCTACTATGGCTAAATTACCATCTACTACAATCTTCGATCCCATCTTGCTTAACTCTTCTACATAACGGAATCTATTTTCGAAGATGCTTTCCTTGATGATACTTTTGGCTGCCGCACTGACTGCTAAGGTTGCTGTCATTTGCGGTTGCATATCGGTAGGAAATCCTGGATATGGCATGGTCTTTACTTGAGTTCCTTTTAGAACCTTAGATGCTACAACCCTAACCTCTTCATCGGATTCATGAATTTCACAACCAATTTCTTGTAACTTTGCAGAAATACACTCTAGATGCTTTGGAATTACATTCTTAACTGTTACATCACCTTTTGTGATAGCTGCTGCCATCATAAAGGTTCCTGCCTCAATTTGATCTGGTATCACTGCATATTCGCTTCCATGCAATTCGCGTACACCTTTTACACGAATAATATCGGTACCTGCTCCTTTGATATTCGCCCCCATGCTATTTAAGAAATTGGCTAAGTCTACCACATGTGGTTCCTTTGCTGCATTTTCAATAACGGTTTGCCCCTCAGCTAATACCGCTGCCATCATAATATTGATGGTAGCACCAACAGATACCACATCAAGGAAGATATTGGCACCTGTCAAGTCAATCGCTCTTGCTACGATATTGCCATGTTCAAACTTTACAGTGGCACCTAACATCTCAAAGCCCTTGATATGCTGGTCTATTGCTCTGCTTCCAATATCACAACCACCTGGCATTGCCACAGTAGCCTCTTTATACTTGGTAAGTAAGGCTCCTACAAAATAGTAGGATGCTCTCATTTTTCTGACTGCATCTCCGTCTACTTGTGTGGTGTGAATATTAGCTGCATTTATTTTTAGTTTATGATCGTCTATTCTTTCGATTAAAACACCAATTGATTTCATAGTTTCAATCAATATATTAATATCTTTGATATTTGGCACATTGTCAATGATTGTTGTTTCATTTGTCATTACGGAGGCTGCTAGAATTGGCAGAGCAGCGTTTTTAGCTCCCCCGATTTCTACTTCACCAACCAATGGATTTCCGCCCCATATTGCATATTTTTCCATATGGCACTCCTGTCTTGAATATATTTTAACCACTCTATTCTATCCTAAATCTATCGAAAAGTAAAGACCATTCCCATATTTCATTAATCCAAATAATCCATAGGATCTACTGCTGTTCCATTTATTCTGATTTCGAAATGAACATGAGGTCCTGTAGAATCTCCCGTATTACCAGATAAGGCAATCGGATCTCCCTGTGCCACGGTATCCCCTACACTAACTAAAACTTTGCTATTATGTGCATATCTTGTCTCTACTCCATTTGGATGAGAAATATAAACTACATAGCCATAACCACTTCCCCAGCCTGCTTTTGTTACTACTCCACCAGAGGATGCTATAACCGTAGTCCCAGTAGGCGTAGCCCAATCTTCGCCATAATGGAAACTTCTACCAAACAAACTACGCGCTCCATATCCTGAACTAGCTCTTCCTCCATATAGCGGTTTGATAAAGGTTGGTGGTATTTGAGTTCCTCTTTCCACGATTTTAGGCACTGCTTCCATTAACACTTCTTCTTTTAAAATCTCAGTGGAAGCTTCTTCTTCGTTATCGTAGCTAACATTAGCTACCATCCTACGAAAACCTGCGGAAGGATTTTGTAACGTCACCTGCTGGTTTGTATACCATTCGTCATTGTCTACATAGATCACTTCTGCATCATATTCTTCTTCTACATATTGGGTCGAGGTATGCTCTACCGTGAGTGCAGGTACGGGCACACTGACAATCAGTTCTTGATCAATGCGAATGACAGAGTTTTCACTTTCTAAGCTATCATTTAGAGCAATCAACTCTTCCATCGGAATTCCTGTACTAATCGAAATCCCACCCAAAGTATCTCCCGACTGTACCTTATATACTTGATTCTCTACCTGCATAGCCATTAAAAACTCAGCAGCATAATCAAATCCTTGAATTTCAGAAGGTTTTAGATAAGCTTCCATAATCTCTACTTCATCTCCAAAACTCATATCTACCAGCCCTAATTCAAAATCTTCTAAAGCCAATCTATCAAGATATAAATCTTCATCAAACCACTCATCTTCTAATTCAGCAAAACCTGCTTTTGTTCTATCTATCACAATTTCATCATAGAGATCTTTCTCCACGATCTGTGCTGATAGTACACTAAAGTTTTTGTCTGTATCTCGTACTAGCACCACTTCATATTCTTGTTCTATATCAAATTGATCCACCGCCATATCTAACACCTTCTGTACTTCTTCCACGGTGTGCAGGGTTAAAATATTATTATTTATCTTTAGCATATAACATTTTTCTAAAGTTTCTTGAATAGTAGTGGGTAAAATACTGAGCATATCTTGCACCACCGCTTCTTCGGTATCGATTCTACCAATTGCTTCAAATTTGGGAACCATGGTTAATTCTACATCAAAATATACAATTTCATCTGACTCTTTTGCTATCTGCTCTTTGGCTAAATGGAAATATTCTTCTGCCTGTGTACTCTCTTCTACAAAACCAACAGAGGTTCCAGCCAAAAAAACTTCATACATATTGGGTTCTCCACCTCTACTCGCTTCCATGCTAGGACCAAACAGTAAACTAAGAGCAAAGATCCCACCTCCTGCTACGAGGGTATAAAATGTCCTATTCTTTTGCCATTTATTTGTTTTTCTCAATCTTTTTCACACTATATCCAAAGGTTCCTAGTATTTCTTTTGTAGCCAAATAAGCTCCGTGAGAATAGACAATTGGCTCTGCCTCCTCTAAACAAAACTTATTACTTTCGTTCATATACTGATCATCCACATGTACAGCAACCACTTCTGCTAGAAACATGTGATGGCTTCCTAAACTTTGAATATCCTTCACTTTACATTCTATGTTTACCGGGCTTTCTTCTATCATAGGTGCCTTCACTACACTTGCATCTATGGCTGTCAAATTGCATTCTTTAAATTTATCTACTTGTCTACCACTTCTCACTCCACAGTAATCGGTGGCAAAACAAAGTTCCTTCGTACTTAGATTAATGACGAATTCCCCCGTTTCTTTAATCATATCATAACTATATCTCTCTGGTCTAATGGATATGGATACCATTGGCGGATTGGTACATACGGTTCCTGCCCATGCAATGGTAATAATATTCTTCTCTCCTTGTGCATTTCCTGCACTGACCATTACCACTGGTAATGGATACAGCATATTCCCTGGCTTCCATGTTTGCTTTGCCATCGCTATCCTCTTTTCTAATTCTGAGACATCATATCACAGCAAAATACCACAACACTAACAAGACTAATTGAGCCGTAATCAATAGGCCGCCCAATGTAGTAAGCAGGGTCAGTGTTTTTGCTGTTTTCTTTCTTTGTTTCTCTTGTATTTTCATCTCTGTAAGTACTGACATATCAATTTCAGCCTTTACTATTTGTGTAATCTTCTCTAAATCATTCTTGCTAGCTTCTTCCATCACTGCCTGCACATTTCGGTATACTTTTACACATTCCTTGTGCACAAACTCCTGTTGCTTCTCTAATTGTTCCTTTAGGTATTGTGAATCTATACCTTCACAGTCTATATTTTTCACTGCTTCACTTAACTTCATTAATTGCTCTTTTACCTGCAGTAACTCTGATTCTTCTACTGCCAAGTTGGCTTCCATATATTGTCCTGCGCTAAGTTGTTGACCAATTTTCTCCATAAAGTTATCCATGATCCCCTCCACTTTGTATATTTTTTACAATAATAGAACTTTTTTCAATAGCTAAATATACTAATTAACCATTCTTTTACATTTAATTCATACTTTGTTCATATTTACATAGTAATATTTTATATATCAAATGACACAGTGTTAATTCATTTAACATTGTTAATCAGATAAATTTTTCATAATCGCCCAAGTAGCTAATTCCTTAGTTGCTTGGGCACTCCTCATTTTTGGAGTCATTTAACTGATGAACAACCTCATTTAGTGCCAACATTTTCTCTTCCATATCTGAAATCAACTTAGAACAATCTAATAATTGTTCTTGGAAATCCGAAGGAACATTCCCCTCAAATTTATAATGTATTTTGTGCTCAAGTGATGCCCAGAAATCCATGGCTACTGTACGAATTTGAATCTCGACTTTTGCTCTTATGGTTTTTTCTGTCAAATACACAGGAACCGTAATAATCATATGATAACTGCGGTATCCACTTTTCTTCGGGTAGGTAATATAATCTTTGATGGATACTACCTCGATGTCTTTTTGCTCCCTAATAATTTGTGCTAAACGATAAATATCAGAAGAAAAAGAACAAATAATTCTTACCCCAGCAATATCATTGATATATTTTACCATGTTTACAATATTAGATTCATAGCCATATTTCTTAAGTTTCTTTACAATACTCTCTGCTGTTTTCAAGCGCACTTTCACATGTTCAATTGGATTGTAATTATGAACATGTTGAAATTCTTCATTTAAAATATCTAACTTTGTTTCTATTTGCTTCAATGCTGAACGATATACCAATATTACTTCTTTCCAAGAATTGATATCGTAATTTTTTATAATTTTTTCTTCCATTCTTTTTCCCCTCATGTTATACTTTCTCACATAATGTAAGACTTCAATAATACTACATGGAAAGGTATGAAATTTGCTATGTTTAGACTTTGGGCTAAAATCTTTTATCAGAATCGCCTTATAAAAGACACTGTCGTTGAAGATAATTCTTCCGATACTAGAACCAAGAAAATTTTACGCTCTTTAGAGCTTGCTTGTTATGAGTTTGATTTAAGTACCCCGATATGGCTTGAAAGCAATATCGAGGACTTTAAACGTCTTTCTAAAACTCGTTTTACACAAGATAATTTTATCGATTCTATCGATTTTGACTACTTAGAGATTCATATTATTAAAGAATAATTCCATTCTTTTCTAATAAGACTCTGGCACTATCCACACTATCCACACCTGTTTTGTTCTTGATAGGAGCAAACTCTTTCTCTCTACTCACTTCAAATGGCAGACAAGTTTCTAAGCTTTTCACCATATCTAGTACCAAGGTTTCATATTTGTATCCATTGGCTTTCTCAGGATTCACATAGTTACCATCTTGATTCAAATAAGGGATTTTCTTTTCTACCACATGTAACGGCATTTCTTGATTTGCTAAGTTTTCCAATTCACGATAACTTATGAGATAATTTAAGATTACTCCATAATTGTAAATCAAATCGCCGTTAGCATCCCTTGATTCCATCATCTCGTCTGTTAACTCATAATACTCTACTACACTAGGCAACTGATCTTCTAAACATATCACACCAATCTTTTCATCTTTGGCGTTTTTGCGAATTACCTTGGCACCTGTTGCTACCTTTGCGTCTATCGTAGCTCCTACAAAGATAGGATCTGCAATTCTTTGTAGTACGTTATCTACGGCAAAGACATTGAACCACTCAATTCCCATTTCTTTTGTTTTCTTCAGTAATCCAGCGGTTTCCATACTTGCATACCAGCCCCCATTTCCGTTAGGTGAGGTAGCTAGCCTATCTTTCTCTTCTAAGTAAACCTTGCCTTCATAATCCGTAGCAGGAACCATTTCTTGTAAAAAGAAATAGATAGATTCTTTTGGATAGCCAAAATACTGATGTTTCTCTAAAAAACTTCTTGTTGCTTCATCATTTTTGTCACTTGTCATAATAAAAAGTGGTACATAACTTCCTGCTCCCTCTACTACTTCTAGCAAGTTATGAATTAAACATTCAAAAATATAAAGTTCTCTGGTAATTCCTACATTGAAGGCTCCCTTAGGATCATCACTTCCAAGTCTAGTTCCCATCCCACCAGCCAAAAGTACTGCTGCTACTTTCTGCTCTTTGATCGCCTGGTTTCCTAGTTCCAAATACTTATCCCTATTCTCTGCAATTTCTTCTATGGTTCTAACAGCCAAAGGGCTAATAATTCCCTTTTCTTGATGCTCTAGTTGCTTTTTCCCTTGTTCTATAATTGCAAAATCAATGGCTTCTATTTGTGTTATCAGAGCTTTTCTTTCTACCTCTGTTAAATCATCGTAAAATTGTAATAGATGCAACTGTCCTACTTCTTCAAGTTTTTGTTTTATACTCACGTAATTCATGGCTACCTCCGTCATGTTTTATATATACTCTCGGAATCTGCTTCAGAAATTCGAAAACAAAGTAGGCACAAATCGTGTGGAAACGTCTGTATTTAGTGGCTGTTCTCTAGCCGCTTAGGTACAGCTACGTTGAAACCGAGCGAAAGCGCATTTTGTGAATACTTTGTTTTCGAATTTCGTCGGAAAGATTCCGAGAGCTCATTTTATGATAAAAATCTCTTCTGAATTGCTAGCACTCCTAATTTATTGATAATTACATTACTACTAGCAGAGTTTACTACAACGCCTGTTACATTACCTTCTCCACTGTTTAAAACTTTAATTACTCCCAATACATCCGTAGCAACCAACTGGAATTCTTTCCCTTTTCCAAACTTACGAGCCTCTGCTAGGTCCGTAAATAATGGTAAAAACACTTCTTCTTTATCATTTTTGAGGAAAACAAAAGACTTTACTTCCTTTGCTTCTTCTCCCTCACCTTGTGTTATGGTTTGAGATGGTACCAAAAATCTTGCTTTCGCAAGGTTTGCACTAGTTTCTTCTTCTAGTTCCTTCATTCCCTTTTTCTCTTCACTCGCAACTGGTCTTCTCATCTCTTGCATAAAATACAGCATGGATAAGTGTAAGGCTGGATTTTCAATTTGATTTTCCACTAATTTTTGTACGGTTACAATATCTTCTAACTGTGCTAAATGTCTGTCTTCGCCTTCATAAAAGCAAATCGCATTGATTCCCATATAGCGTAATTCGGCAAAGAAGTTTAACACTGTTTTCTTCTCACATTTCACAGGAAGTACTGGATGCTTTTCCTCAACCATTTTCTTACATTCTTCTTTTGCTTCTTCTTCGCTTAAGTATACGTGTACACAGTCATCAAAGCTACCTTCTTCACAAAAAACATATGGCATTTTTGTGGCTGGTGAATAAATAATATATATTTGCTCTGCTACTGGTATTTTTTTCATGAACTCCATTTTTTCCATCTAAATTTCTACACCTTTCCCGTCGTTTTCCCCAAATAAAAATCTTAATCTAAATCAAGGATATTGTATCACAATCCACATGGTAATGCACGTTATTTTTCATATAGTGTAAAAATAACTCTTGTTTTTTTCACAAAAACTTCATACACTTAAAGTGTCACAAATAAACACTCACAATTGAGATGGTTTATAAGGACGGAAGGAGGACAATATGTCAAACACAGATGATTTTAAAAACCAACAAGCAAGAAACAATCCATTAAATAGTATCTCTGGCGGAGCAAAAAAACTTTTTTTGCTTATCCCCGTACTTTTAATCGGACTCTTTCTTTTCTTCAATTCTATGTATACCATTGGAGAGCAAGAACAAGCAGTATTAATTACCCTAGGAGATGCAAGTAGTGTTACCAGCCCTGGTTTACACTTCAAAATCCCACTTATCCAAAGTGTTAAGAAAGTAAACACAACCATCCAAGGTTTTAGTATCGGCTATGATGAATATTCAGGAACTTCTCTAGAAAATGAATCTCTGATGATTACTAGTGATTATAACTTCGTAAATATCGATTTCTTTATAGAATATCGCTATACAGATCCTGTAAAGGCTGTCTTTGCCTCTTCAGAGCCCGAGTTAATTCTAAAAAATATCGCTCAATCTTCGATTCGAAGTGTCATTGGTAGCTATACGGTTGACGATGTTTTAACCACTGCAAAAAACGAAATTCAAGCAACCATTACAACCATGATTATGGAAAAGTTAGAAATACAAGACATTGGTATTTCATTGGTTAATATTACGATTCAAGATGCAGAACCACCTACTGCTGAAGTAATCCAAGCATTTAAAAATGTAGAGACTGCAAAGCAAGAAAAAGAAACTGCTCTAAACAATGCCAATAAATATCGTAATGAGAAAATCCCTGAAGCAGAAGCAAATGCGGATGGTGTGGTAAAGGCAGCAGAGGCAACCAAAACAGAACGTATCAACGAAGCCCTTGCACAAGTAGCTAGATTTAACTCTATTTATGAGGAATACATAAAAAACCCAGAAGTCACAAAACAGCGTATGTTCTATGAAGCAATGGAAGAAGTATTGCCAGGCTTAAATGTAGTCATCGAAAGCCCTTCTGGTGAAACACAAACTATTTACCCGTTAGATTCCTTTGCTGATTTTAGCAATGGAACAGAATAGGAGACCGATATGAACAAAAAAATTATAAGTGGACTAGTATTCCTAATCGTACTCTTTATTGTAGGAAGTTCTAGTATCGTTATCACCCAAGAAAATGAATACTCGTTAGTACGTCAATTTGGACGCATTAACCACGTTGTAACCGAGCCTGGCGTTAGCTTTAAAATTCCGTTTATTCAAACCGTAGATACTCTACCAAAGCAAATTTTATTATACGATTTGCCACCTTCTGATGTTATTACCAAGGACAAAAAGACTATGATTTCTGATAGTTTTATCCTATGGCAAATTTCTGACCCATTGCTCTTTGCACAAACCTTAAATTCTTCGGTATCTAACGCAGAGAATCGTTTGAATAACATTGTATACAATGCCACAAAAAACGTAATTTCAAGCATGAACCAAGATGATGTAATTACAAGTAGAGGTGGTGCACTTTCTGAAGCAGTACAAGAAAATATAGGAACTTCTCTTGCCAATTATGGAATTGAAATTCTATCTTTTGAAATGAAGCAACTGGATTTACCAGATGACAATAAAATAGCCGTTTATGAACGTATGATTTCAGAACGTGACAATATTGCAGCAACCTATACAGCAGAGGGTAGTTCAGAAGCTCAAATTATTCGTAATACCACAGATAAAGAAGCTACTGTTTTATTATCAGAAGCAGAAAAGCAAGCAGAGATTCTAATTGCAGAAGGAGAAGCTGAGTATATGAGAATTTTATCGGATGCCTATTCTGATCCTTCTAGAACAGATTTCTATGCATTTGTTCGTAGCCTTGATGCATTAAAACTTTCTATGACAGGAGAAGATAAAACAGTAATTCTTTCTCCAGAATCACCAATTGCATCTATTTTCTATAACAACTAATATATAAAAAGCTTTGTGAACACCCTAATTTTCTAGTGTTCACAAAGCTTTTCTTAATTATTTACATATTCTTTTAGGTAGCCATATCCTTCTGCATCCATATCCTCATAGGCTACAAACTCTAATGCTGATCCATTAATACAATACCTTAAACCACCTCTGTCCTTAGGCCCATCGGTAAATACATGCCCCAAGTGGGAATCTCCTATTCTACTTCTCACTTCTATTCTTGAAAACCCAAGAAAGGAATCATCCTTTTCCACAAGAACCTCCGAGGCAATAGGCTGTGTAAAACTTGGCCAACCAGTTCCTGAATCATATTTATCATCAGAGGAAAATAAAGGTTCACCTGTCACAATATCTATGTAAATCCCAGCATCTGTTTTGCTATCATATTCATGTGAAAACGCATGCTCTGTTGCATCATTTTGAGTCACATCATATTGTAATTTGGTTAGTTTCCTTTCAATTTCCTCCTTACTAGGTACCACATATGCCCCCATTGGTACAATGGATTCATCTGCTTCAACACTCTTTGCTGATAATCTACTGTGTTCCTCACTTGCAGGTACCGTTATCCAACGATATAACAGGTAAACAGCGAACACAATAGCTATAATAATAAAGGTTACACGATTTTTCTTAAACAGTTTCATAACGGCCTCCATTCTCTAGAATAATCTCTTGAAATTTTCTTTGCATTTGATTTTCCAAGCTTACTAGTTACTAAGTTTATTGTAGACCTGATATTTGTACATTATGTGTAATATTTATTATTTTAACTTTATCTTTCTAAAAACTATCTTCTTCCATTATAAATTCTTCTGACCACAGTTCAAATCTAGCTTCCCCATGTTGTTTTGCTTCCCACAAAGCATCATCAGCCAGTTCCAACATAGTTTTTAACTTTTTCGTGTGCAAAGGATAGTATGAATAACCAGCAGAAACCACAATTGGAAATCTTTCTCCCTTTGGATTTTTAACAAATGCAGCTCCAAATGTAACTTGTAAACCCTTTAGATAGGCCTCCAACTCTTCGTAAGTTTCTGCACCATAAAGCAGCAAGATAAACTCTCCGCCTCGAACTCTCCCTTCTATTTTGGTAGCACAAGAAATCCCCTTGATACATTGAGCTGCTTCCGCGATATATTGTTCTGAATAAGAAAAGCCCCAAGTATCATTTACATATTTTAATTGTTCTAGATTTAAAACAAGCATGGCTGCTTTTTTTATGGTCTCTTTCTTTTGCTCGAGCTCCGCTAAGGCATCTAAAAACCCAGTTCGATTCCACATGGAAACTAAAGGATCCATATTCTGATCTTGCTTGATGCGAGTTCTCTCTTTGATTTCCTCTGTTACATCCATAATAATTCCCCAATTATTAGTTTCTTCACTATAGCTTCTAATTCTTAAATATTTTTTCTTAGATAGGCTACGGTAGATAAATACATCAGCCTCTTTTTCATAAGGACTCAACATGATTTTACTGATATCCCCCATAAACTGATTCCCATCAATCAATCGTTGTATCATACCCTTTTCTGTATATTCTAATATCTCTCTCATCTTGCTAGTAACAGTTACCTTACCCGCGCGATTTTCATAGATAGCAATCGGCAAATCTACATATTGAAATATGGTAGAAAACTTACTACTAGTTTCTACTATGCTACCCACCATAGTATTTACGTGTTCACTTAACACTTCAAATTCTGGCAAACCAGTAACTTGCATTTTGTAGTCAAGGTCACCCCCCGTAATTCTTTCCATCCCTGCTCTTAACTGATGAAATCTCTGCATCAAAACACTATCAATAAAATAGTAAATCATAATAATTACTAAGGTACTAATTACAATTCCACTTAACACTACAACTAATACATTTTCAAAGGCAAACTGATGAATCAATCGATTACTTTCATTCAGCCCTATATAGATATCACCAAATTCCAAAAACACAGTTTTACCATCTATTCCCAATATGGTTGTTGGAATCGCCTTTTCTAATAGTGAATGGTCACTATATTCCGAAATGCCCCAATAGGTAACATGTGTATTTATTAGACTTTGCTCTGTTGCACTGACAATCATTCCTGTACGAGAGTCAACCGCATACATAATATTCTCAGGTGGCAAAGCTAATCTACTAAGCCAATATTCCATTTCAGTTGCTTGTAATGCTTCTAACAAACGAGTGGGCTCAATTCCTATTTGTACAATATATTCCTTGCTTTCTCCCCACACCGCTACATACATCATTTCTCTTCCCTCTGCAGTATTTGGAGTAATTTCTTGAATTAAGGAAAGCTCTGTATCCTCTAACATCGGAAGGAAGAATTCCATTTGTTCTCCCGAATCAAGGCTATAGCCGAAGTACTCTGGCACAGTTCCTGCGTAAATAAGTCCCTCTTTATCCATGATATGTAGTTCATCTACACTAAGTAAACTAGCAATTTCTTGTAAATCAGGAGAACTCAAAATAACGCTTTCGTCTTTATCAATCATATAGGCTGCTGCCTTCGCTAGCACTTGGTACTCATTCGTCAAATCTTCTTCTAATTGAACAGAATAAGCTTCATTATCCTCTAATATTTCTATCATTTGTTCAATTTGAAGACTGGCACTGTTTACAAATTTGTCTTCTGCTGACTTAAGCTGTAATAGTGCACTTACTAAAATCAGCACTACTACACTAAATAGAATAGTCCATATAAGACGTATCATAATATATTTTTTCATTTTTCCCTCCATTTTCTATTAATGATCTCTCGGAATCTCTAAGCCAGTAAATATAACGCTTTCAGATTCCCTTTTTTTATAAAATCCCCCACTTTTTCAAGCAAAATTGAACCTTTAGGAACAGTTTTGCAATGCAAATTTGCATGCAAAATAAAATTTGCATTGCAAAGTAAACTTTGTATTGCACTGTGAAATTTGCATTGCAAATCGTTGTCTTTATCACTTCGCGTGGTTTGCATTTTATCTAGTAGCTTATATCATACCTTTTGCACGTATTTTCAGCTGAACTTTTGAATCCTTATGAAGATTCTGAGAGCTTCTTATTTTTTCTAAACATATAGACAGCTACTGCAAGTATAATACCATAGCCAATCAGGCTATACCCATTAGGTATCTGTTGAAAAAACAATAATCCATATATGGCTGAAAATATAATTTGAGAATAGTCATAAATGGAAATTTCCTTTGCTGGTGCATGGCTATAGGCAGCTGTAATGCTAAACTGACCCAAACTAGCAAAAATACCAGCTCCTAATAAACACCCCACTTGTTCCACTGTCATAGGATGAAAATCAAAGACTACAAAAGGGATACAAACTAAAGTTGAAAAGGCTGAAAAGAAAAACACAATAAAGGCCCCTCTCTCACCACCTATAGAAAGCTTTCGTATAAAGGTATAGGCAAGTCCTGCTGACATGGCCCCTAACACTCCTATAAAAGCCGGAAAACTTCCCAAACTAGTACTGATTTCTCCTCCAGTCAAAAGAGCTTCCATTAAATCTTGGTTTACAATAAAAGAACTTCCAAAGAAGGCAACCAAAATACAAAATCCTTGCCAAATTTTCATTCGTTCTTTTAAAATCACAAAAGAAAAAAGGATAACAAAAAAGGGCGATAGCTTATTAATCATGGTCGCATCTGATAACATCAAATTCTCAATCGCATAAAAGTTAAGAAATACTCCCATAGTACCAAAAATAGCACGCAACAATAAATATGGAAGATTCTTCTTCTGAAATGAAAAGCCACCTCCTTGTTTTACCAAAACTACTAAGGAAAATAATAACGCAATCAGATTGCGAAAAAAACTTTTTTGAATAAAGGGTACCTCACCTGCTAGCTGCACAAATAAACTCATAGTTGCAAAACTCAGTGCGGCCAAAATGATATATATAATCCCCTTATTTTTTTCTTGTAATAACATTTACTTTCTTCCTCTCTACAAAATCAAACATATTATACCAAGTTTCCTATGTTTTCACAACTGAATTGATAGGAATAGCTCCTTATTTCATAAGATACCCTTGACATCAGTAAGATATCATGCTAAATTGATTGTTAATATATTATCAATTACATTGGAGGTAGTTATGAATCGATATCAGCAATATTTCCAGCAACAAAACATTAGTTTCACATTTCAAAGAATAGTAACCCAAGCACTCTCTGGGTTAGCGCAAGGCCTTTTTGCCTCATTATTAATAGGAACTATTCTGGGCACCATTGCCACCTATTTCCCTTCCGAAATTTTAGTGAATATTTCTAGCTATACTAAGCAAATTCAGGGTGCAGCCATGGCTATCGGTATGGGTTATGCTATGGGTTGTTCTCCACTAGTGCTTCTTTCCCTAGCGACTGTTGGTTATGGTGCTAATTTACTAGGTGGAGCAGGAGGCCCTCTTGCTGTTTATGTGGTATCCTTGTTTGCTATTTTCTTTGGCAAGCTAGTATCAAAAAGAACTCCCATTGATTTACTTGTAACTCCTAGTGTAACCATGATTACAGGAATTATTTTTGCTAGTTTGTTGGCTCCTAGCATCGGTTTATTGGCCACTAGTTTTGGAAATTTAATTATATGGGCTACCAATATGCAACCATTCTTAATGGGAATTTTAATTTCAGTCATTGTAGGGATCACCTTAACGCTTCCTATAAGTTCAGCTGCCATTTGTGCTGGACTTGGTTTAGTAGGGCTAGCAGGCGGTGCTGCTCTTGCTGGCTGCTGTGCCCATATGATTGGATTCGCTGTTTGTTCTTATCGCGAAAATAAAATTGGAGGATTGATTTCACAGGGCATTGGTACTTCTATGCTACAATTTCCTAACTTAATTCGAAAACCAATTCTTTGGTTGCCCCCAGTCATCGCTTCCGTAATCACAGGGCCACTTGCTACAGTGGTATTCCATTTGCGTATGAACGGCAGTCCTATTTCTAGTGGCATGGGAAGTTCTGGCTTTGTTGGTCCTATTGGAGTTTTAACGGGTTGGGCAAGCCCTAGTGAAGTTGCACTACTCGCTGGAGAATCTATGATTATTCCAAGCTTATTCGATTGGATTGGTTTGTTTCTAATTTGTTTCCTCTTACCAGCTCTAATTTCACTTTTCATTTCTGAATTTATGAGAAAAAAAGGATGGATTTCCCTTGGAGATTATAAAATAATCTGATAAAATAGAATTATCAACTAAAAAGGAGAATTCTTATGGCAATATTTCATGTACAATTTCATTCAACAACCTTAAAAAGAACGGTTCCACTTGTAGTGTGCCTTCCAACCGACATCAATCCTTTAACGGCATATAAAACTCTATATCTACTTCATGGCCACAGTGGCTGCCAAACAGATTGGCTCTATAAAACTACGATTGATGAACTGAGCACCTTACATAATTTGGCTGTAGTCATGCCGGCAGGAGAGAACAGTTTTTATTTAGATCACTTAGGACAAGAAGCTCTATTTAGCCAATTTATTGGTGAAGAATTGATTCATTTCACTAGAAATACCTTTCCGCTTTCTAAAGAAAGAGAAGATACTATTATCGGCGGCTTATCCATGGGCGGCTATGGTGCTCTTGTTAATGGTTTGAAATATCACCAAGTTTTTGGTTCGATTATAGGTCTTTCTTCTGCACTCGTAACGGATATGGTACATCAAATGAAAGAAGGAGAAACCTACGACTTTAGCTATGATTACTGCAAGCATTTATTTGGAGAACCATCACAAGTTTTGTCCACTAAGGCTAATCCAAAGTTACTTTGCGAAGATTTAATTTCTGAGAATGCGACACTTCCAAAACTATACCTTGCTTGTGGGACGGAAGATTTCCTATTGCCTTGTAATCGCGATTTCACTGCTTTTCTTCATTCGATCGGCTATGCGCACGAATATATTGAGGATGCAGGTGATCATGATTGGAAGTTTTGGCAAACCTATATCGAAAAGGCACTTCGTTGGTATATCCAGGGGATTTCAATTATTTAGAATTTTTATTCTTACGAAATGAATAAAAAATGGCTGTCACATGAATTTCTTCATATGACAGCCATCGTTTTATTCTTAATCTACCAAACCTTCTTGTTCTAATACACGTTTCATTTCATTGGTAACTTTCCATATCACAATATTTTCTTTTCTCTTATCTTTATTGATCTTCTCCGACTTTCTGATATCATCTTCCATTTTACGAATCGTTACCACTCGATCGGCTATCATTACTTGAATTTTAAACTCTTTATATTCACGAAAACGGATGCTTCTAACAATCCCTTGCCTTACAATACTTGGTTTTCCGACTTCATATTGGCCTTTTTCGATTATATCTAGTAATTGATCATAGGTCATTCTTTCACTTAGCCTTATCTTGCCATAAGCTACAACCCATCTCTTACATAATTCTATAAAATCTGTTATCATCTGTTAACACTTCCTTTTCTGATGCAAAGCTTTTAACTATCATATCAAACATCTATGATTTTATACTAGTGCTAACATTAGAAACTTTGCCCTAAATTTCGTTCTTGACAAATTGACATTTTTATGTTTTCCATTTATACTAGACAATATTATTATACATTTTAAAGAAAAGCCTGGAGGTACATTATGGAAACTATATATATAGCCATTTGTGATGATTCTAATACAGAACAAAATCACTTATTATCTTGCATCAATCAAAGCTCTACCCCTACAAGATGCAGCTTTTTTTCTTCTGGCGAAGAGTTCCTATCCTCCTATCATCCTGGTGACTATGACTTAATTCTAATGGATATTTACATGAAAGAATTAACCGGTATTGATACCATCACAAAGATAAGAGAGATAGACCAACAAGTATCCGTAGCCTTTACTACTACAAGCTTAGATCATAGTTTAGAAAGCTACCGCCTATCTGCATTAAAATATATTGAGAAGCCAGTAAATTTTGCAGCGATTGAAGAGCTACTACTTTTGGTTCAACTGAAGAAAAAGAACCAACCATCTTTACAAATTAAAGTAAATCGAAATTTAGAAACTATTTATTTAAATGATATTATTTTTCTAGAGCAAAAAGCATGGCAAAGTTTGATTCATTTGCGAGGTGGAAAAACCATAACCACTAACGGAAAGATAAGTGAACTATGGAGCAAACTTAATTCAAGCTCCTTTCTAAGCTGCCACAAAAGCTATATCGTTAATTTAAATTATGTAGCTAATTTAGATACAGAACTTTACCTTTTTACCATGACTGAAGGAGAGAATGTCTACATTCGAAGAGAGAGTCTGCGAGAAGTAAAAAAAGCATACGAAAACTATATCTTTGACAAAACAAGAAGGGGGTAACATTTATATGAAAACATTGATTAAAATTATCCTCTCCCTCTGCTTATTCGTCGTTACTGGAATTTTACTTTTTCTATCCCAAAAAGACTCTACCCTCTCTACAATTACCAACAACAATCTAAGCTACATTACCATTGTAGAGCACGAAGGTCAACTCATAAACTTGCCCTATGATTTAAAATCACTAGAACCTAGAACAGCTGTGAGTATTAGCACGGAAATAATAGCCGATAAAAACGATGTTCTTTATTTTAAATCTGTTTATGCTCCAGCTAAAATTTATATGAATGATGTTTTAATTTATGAATATGGAAATGAGGGTACGTATCCAGATTATATGATAGACCCTCCCACTGGAATCGATATTATTGAACTACCAACAATAACAGAATCTTCTACCCTTAGAATTGATTTTCTATCCCCAATCAGTAGAGATACTCTAGTTATTCATTCACCAATGATAGGACAACAATATGACATCATATTTCATTTATTTTATATCTTAGGATTCCCCTTGCTTTTTGCACTGTTACAAATATTAGTTGCCATACTCTTAATATTATTCTCTACTGTACTCAGTCCACTTGAGAAAAAAGGAAGCGCTTTTTTCTGGCTAGGCTTATTCTCTCTATCTACTGGACTTTGGCATTTCGGTGAATACAACTTAACCGCTGTTTTTATTAAAAACTTTAGCCTACTATACTTAATATCATTTATGGGCCTTTTTTTCACCATTATGCCCCTCATTCGCTTTACACTCAGTGTTGTAGATTTCAAACATACTCGTTTACTCTTTGTGCTTTATTACTTTTTCTATCTTGCCTGTATCGTAGCACTAATCCTACAGCTCTTAGGAAAACTCCAGTTGTCTACAAGTATGTACTTTTTCCATTTGGCTACTCCGATCGCTTTATTGATATTATCACTATATACTAGTCTTGAAGCCATTCGTTACAAAAACCGCGACGCCTTAAGACTCTTGCTTCCACTTTGGATCCTTTTTCTATCTGGACTAGTAGAAGTGTTCAGTTATTCTTTTGAAATAAATTATGCCTTCTCCTCATTCTTCCAATTTGGAATAGGTATTTTTATCATCATCACCATCTTAATTAGCAGCTTTTACCTGAAAGATAGTATGATTTTACAACAAAAGAAACGCTTCCTTGAACACCAGGTACAACTCATGGAAGTACAAGTAGAAGAACACAAAAAGTACAACCTTTTTATGGCAAAAAACATCGAGCTAAGCAAACAACAGCAGCATGATTTAAGACACCAACTAAAGGTAATTCGAGCTCTTGGAAAAGACTCTAGTGAACTCACAGATTATGTAGATAGCCTAATCGAGTCCATCCCCTCGCAAGAAAGAAAATTTTGTGAGAATTTAACAGTAAATGCTATCGTAACTCACTTTATCAGCCAATGCCATAGCAAACATATTGATACTAGTATTCACCTTATCGTTCCTCCTAGTATTCCCGGCATTTCTGATAGCAATCTCTGTGTTATTTTTGGGAATTTGCTAGAAAATGCATTAGAAGCTTTTGATCGTAATGCTAATCAAAAGAATTTCCTCAGGTTACATAGTCGAATTGAAAATCACACCTTTGTTGTCACAATGGACAATAGCTTTAATGGTGATTATAAGGTACACAAAGGACGGTACCTATCTAGCAAAAGAAATGATTACGGTATTGGACTAAGTTCTATCATAAGTGTAGCAAAAGCCCATGGTGGCAATGCAAGATTCGAGAAAAAAGATGAGTTATTTCAATCCTCCATCTACCTAAAGACACAGCTATAAAAAAAGAAAAGTCACAACAAGACGCTAAGTGTCTAATTGTGACTTTTCCTAAGCATAATTCTTAACCTAAGAAATACGAAATGTATTCTGATTCCTTAATATCTTTTAAATGAATACAACAAAATTCATGAAAACTTTCCTTATGCTTCACACGGAATGTTGCTGCGCCCTCTGTTGCATTTGCGACTGACTCATAAACAAAAGAAATTCCCATTCCAGCTGTTACCATTTCTGTAATTGCTCGAAATGAATTAGTTTTCATTTGATTCTCAAATCTTGCTAGAGACAAATTGCTCTGTTCTAACATTCTCTCAAGAGCTTGTCTTGTCCCAGATCCCTCTTCCCTTACAATCAGCCTCTCCAAAAACAGAGTCTCCAACTCTACAACTTGATTGGCAAATGGATGATCTTCTGAACAGATACCAAGAAACTCCTCTTTTCGATAGGTATAATAACTATACTCATCTCGATTGACAAAACCTTCTATAAATACAAAATCAATGGATCCATTCCTCAAATTTTCTAAGAGATTATCTGTATTATCTACTACATAATCTACATTAATATCAAACTCCCTCATAAAGGCTTCTACTTGTCGATTTAAAATAAATTCACCTATCGTTTTTGTTGCACCAATTCGAATCCTTGGTTTCTCCACTCTAGTTAACTCATCCCTTAATTTTTGTTCGTTATACTCAGCTGATATTGCATATTTTTCTAAAATTTGTGCATTCTTTGTCTTATACAAGGTGCGATTCTCATAAGAAAATAACTTGCATTTGTACTGAGCCTCTAAGGCTTGAATATGGTGTGTTACTGCTGGTTGCGTCATATTCAAATGTTCTGCTGTCTTTCGATAATTCATCGTTTTACAAAGGTTTAAAAACGTGATAATTTTATAATCTAACATCGTTCCCCTCTCTTGTTCATAAATTTTATTTATCATTTAATATTTATTGATTATTTTATTTAATCAAAATTTTGTGATATTCTATAAGAAAATATAAGAAATCTATAGGAGTATCATATGAAAAAAATAATTCCTGGTATTTTACTAGCCACTACCTTAGCATTCGTTGCACAACTTTTAGAAAGCTTGCTCCCTATTCATTTAATCGGCTCTTCTGTCATCGCCCTATTCCTTGGAATGATAATCAATTCTTTCAAGAAACCTAAGGATCGTTTTAGTCATGGACTAAACTTTACCTCTAAGCGAATCTTAAAATTCGCCATCATACTATTAGGAGCCTCTTTGAGTGTAGATACTATATTAACCGTGGGAAGACATTCCTTAATTGTTATGGCATTTACCCTTGCTACCTGTTTTGGTGGCGGATATTTTATAGGAAAAGCGCTTGGCTTAAATTGGAAAATGTCCAATCTGATTTCTGCCGGAACAGGAATTTGTGGCGGCTCTGCGATTGCTGCAATTGCACCCGTCATTGATGCAGAGGATACTGACATCGCCTTTGGTCTGTCTGCCACCTTTGTCTTCGATATGCTAATGATACTTCTATTTCCACTTATGGGGAAAGCATTGCAACTTTCCGATATTGCCTATGGTTTATGGGCTGGAACTGCAGTAAATGACACTTCTAGTGTGGTAGCCGCTGGTTATGCCTTCAGTGAAGCCGCTGGTGACTATGCCACTATGGTAAAATTAACAAGAACTATATCCATCATCCCTACGGTTCTTATTTTTGCTTTGATTGCGATTCACCTAAAGAAAAAAGAATTAGCTGAACACTCTAACAAGGAATCTATTAAGAAAAAGCTGCATTTAGTCCAAATTATCCCTTGGTTTATTCTCGGATTTCTTGCACTAGCTGGATTAAATAGCCTAGGGATTATCCCAGAATTTATCTCAAGTAACTTAAAAGAATTGAGCAAATTCTTGATGGTAATGTCTCTTGCAGCCATCGGATTAAAAACAGATTTTCGTCATATGAAAAAGGCTGGATCAAAACCTATGCTTCATGGTTTTATTATATCAGCACTTGTAGTAATCGTATCTATTATGGTTCAGTACATGATTGGCATTGTATAACATAAAAGGCTGTCACATACTAGATGGACAGCCTTTGCTTTATTTTCTAGCATTCATTTGTTGATTCTTCTCATAAAAGGCTCTTTTATCCTGATACATCATAAGATCCGAATCATGTTGCGCTTTTTCCCAAGCAGCTATGGTAGAATGTTCACAAACGGCATATCCCATAGAAACAGAAGGCATTTCTATTTGCTCTTCGCAAAGTTCTACTAAATTTTTCTTTACAGCATCAATATATCTAGAAACGTGCTGACCCTGCTCCTTTGGTATTACTGTAACAAACTCATCTCCACCTAGGCGATAAGAGATACAATACTCCATCCCGACTACGGATAATGCACTTGCGCAAGCACAAATATAAAAATCCCCTGTTTTGTGACCATATTGATCATTCACTAGTTTCAGTGCATTTAAATCTGTTAACACAAGGGTAATTCCTTCTAATTGTTTGGTCTGTATTCTATTTTGCATATCCGTATCATATGCATTACGATTTTTCAACTTAGTCAAAGAATCTGTATTGTAAATATCTTTAAAATGTGGATTAGAAATCCGCTTAAACAAAGAATGTGCGATGAATACGGATGCAATACAAACTAAGCCTATAAAAATGCTAGTATAAATTCTAATATTCATATATTCCTGGTACTGTTGGTCTGCATTAAATTCCATTCCCAATGCTGCAACCACCTCACCATTTTCGTCATGAATCGGATAATAGGCAACAAATACACTTCCCCATTCTGTATTTAAAATATCATTAGGTACCACAATTTCATCATTCAAAGCGGTTAATAATGGCTCTTGGAATTCCTCTTCCATCAAATCACCTACAAATCTAAAATCAGGATCATCCTCATCTAATCCATCAATATGATAAATCATTTCTCCTTGTTCATTAAACTTTGCAGTATATAAATACTTCATATTATGGCTTTCTCTAACTTGCTTTAGATATTCATAACTTGCTTCGTACAAATCCCCTTGCATATCTTCCTTGCTGCTTACCATAGTAAAAATTTCACCAGGTAACTCTTTATCAATATCTGCTGCCGTTGCTAACACTTCTCTTGACAAAATATTGATCATCTCTTGATAACTCATACTGTAAACTAACCAAAATACAGCACCATTTGAAACTATTACAATAACGGCCACCAAGATTGCAACTTGCACATCTACACGATTAAAAAATTTCTTTTTCATCTTCACCTCCCATGCTATCTTCCAAACACATATCGGTTACTTCTCTTCTTCATCAGGTTACATGTTATATCATATCATAATTTTCTGAAAATAGCTACCTTTATTTCATTTATATAAGGAATTCCTCCAATAAGCTGTAATCTGATTTACTATACCTCATAATAGAAAAAAGCCATGGATTCTAACCCATAGCTTTTTCTATTATGCAAGTCTCTATGGACTCTTATAATCTCTCAGAATCTAGTGACCTTGATTTTAGGGCTCTAGATTTTCCTTCTTTATTTTGTTGCTCTAATACTGGTTTGGCACATTTTTCTACAAAGAAATCAATCAAAGGCCCCATACAAAAAGCTGCCATAATAGTACCAATTCCAATAATAGCACTCATGCCTTCCATGCCATCACCAACAGTAATCATAAGCGTAGCTCCTATCAACACGCATACCACATCTGTTGTTATTCTACAATATCGAAACTTCATCAATTTCCATTTATTTGCCATAGAGAGAGCAATCGCATCGTATGGAGATACTCCCATATCCACTACAAAATAAAAAGAAATCCCAAAACTTCCCACTACCATTCCTATGATAAAGGACAAAATCCTCCCTTCCATTGTAATATCTGGAAACATCCCCAAAAGAGTATTGTGTGATAATTCTACAATATAACCTACCATGACAAAGTTAAGAACTGTGGATAAACCTATACTCTTTCTATCGATAAAAAACACAACTACCAGCAGAATAATGTTTGCGATAGCATAGGTAGTTCCAAAGCTTAAAGGTACTGCACTGTCTAAGCCCCCCATCAAAGATTGAAAGGGATCCACACCAAACATTGCTAACCTCACTGCACCTATGGCAGCCGACATAACAAACATTCCAAATATACACATTGCCGTTCTTTTTACTAATTGTTTCATTTTCTAGTTCCTACATTTCTTCTTCAATTTTTTGCCTAATGCTTGGTAGTAAGCCTGTAAGTAATATTCCATCTGCTACCATTCCATCGCATGGCCTTTTCTCAAACTCTTCTACAAGTATGCTTCTACATTCTTTCAGTACTGTTTCATACTCTTTTTCTTCACTTAAGTCTACACATTCATAAGGATCTTTTTCTAAGCAAAAAAGTTGCTCTTCTCCTGTCTTTGTAAACCAAATATACTTATATCTACCATTAGAAAGAAACTGCATAGCTTCTTCATCCGAATAACAACTAGAATGCTCCCCATGTATCCACTCTCTTTCAATACCCTCATTTAAGTTAAGTCCTGTTACCTGTTCAGGAATTGGAACTCCTGCTTGGTGCAAAATACTAGTATATACATCTTGTAGTACTGCTGCCTCTGTTCGAACTTCCGCTTTTCTATTATTTTTCTCCCAAATAATAAGGGGGATTGCAGCACTCCCTTGATAGGCATAGGTCTTTCGAAACAGATTATGATCGCCTAGCATCTCTCCATGGTCCGAGGTGAACACAATGTAGTCTGGCATTTCACCCATGCAACGCATTTCCTTTAAAAATCTCCCTATTTGATTATCAATATGTGCAATTTGAGCATAATAGCCCAATCGGTATTGTCTTAGGCGCTCCTTAGAAAGCTTACCCCTCCAAGTACTGGGACTGGTTACAGGAACATCATGTTTTGATGCCCAAGTTCCAATCGCTGGTTCATCACATTCCCTATGGATGTACATATCCCAATAATCCTTAGGTGGATCCACAGGTGGATGTGGTCTATGAAAGGATAGATTCAGAAAATAGGGTCTGGTTTTATCTCTACGTTTGATAAATTCTATTCCCTTTGTTACCACCCAAGTATTGTTATGTAGATGTTCTGGTAAAGGACTTGGTCTAGATACCCACCCATTATCATCTAAACCTGCATCTGATTCATGGAAACACCCCCCACTCTTTTCTTTGAGCCATTCATGATAGTCGTTTACATATTTCCCATCAAAATTTTGCCATGCTTCATAAGAATCCATCCCCTCAAATCCACAATGTTTTCTCTGTGGATAGAAATGAGTTTTTCCTACGCAATGCGTTTGATATCCATTCTCTCGAAGCACTTCTGGAAGCATATCTTTAAAATCCCAATCAACTCCGTCTCTATATCCTAGAAAACCAAGTTGAGATGGAGATTTCCCTGTAAACAAGGAAGCTCTTGCAGGAATACAACTCGGTGCCGGGGAATAAGCATTCGTAAATAGACTTCCTTCACCAGCTAATAAATCTAAATTAGGGGTATCTACCACCTTATGTCCTAGTGCACTTAAACAATCCCATCGATATTGATCACATAATATAAGTAGAATATTGTTTTGTTCCATATATATCCATCCTTCTTTCTACATTCTTAGCAAAACCTATTCTATTTTATCACTATTCCTTTCCTCTTGTAAATTACCCTAAGCTTCCTATTTCAAAATAGAAAGTAGATACAAAGTAAACGAGTTTTCACTTCTTTGTTCTTGGCAAATATGATTTTTTCTTGTAATCTTGTAATAAATGAAAGGAGAATGCAATGAAAAGTAGAATAGATCAAGTAAAAATATTACAACAAAAGAAATACAATTGCACTCAAGTAGTGTTCTGCAATTATGCAGATTTAGTAGGACTTGAAGAGGAAACTGCTTTTAAGTTATCCGAAGGGTTCGGAGGTGGATTTGGAAGACTAGGAGAAGTCTGTGGAGTCATTTCTGCCATGACCATGCTGTTAGGCATGAAATATAGTGTTGGAAACACCACCCATGGCGCAAGCAAAGAAAAAACTTATGCTATTGTAAGTGAGCAGATTCAAAAATTTAAAACCATGAATGGCTCTATCCTATGTCGTGAACTCCTCGGTAGTGAAACCTCGCCTAAATTAAGAACTTGCAGTGGTTGCATGGAAGATGCCTGTCAAATTATTGAAGAAAACATTTTCCCTGAGCTTTTTATGTAAATCACAGCTTAGATTTTTGTATGCATCTTCAACTTACTTGGACTCACCCCATAATAATTCTTAAAGGCTCTACTAAAAAGCTTCAATTCCTCAAAACCAAGTTGCTCTGAAATCTGTGTAATGCTTATATTACTTTGTAATAATTTCATGGCAACTTGCATTTTGTAGGATATCATATATTGATGGGGCGTGATTCCCATATGTTTTTTAAATAGGCGTACGAAATAATCGCCATGATACCCACAAGTATCTGCCATTTCTTTTACCGATACATTCCTATGTATATTATTTACCATCAATTGAATTGCATCCTTCACTGGGGTAGCATAGGACATAAGATATCCACACAATCTTAGATATTCTATTAATGCATCCGCTATGGTACTTTTTAACATAACACTATGCTCTGGACTAAATTGATTCATAGTTTCTGATAGTATGTTTCGAATGGATTGACAAAAAGAATTTCCCTCTAAATCAATTTCTATTAGATTTTCTATCATATAAGGGGTGATCGTCATATGAAGAAAAAGACAAGACAAGGGCTTTTTGTTATTTTGATACATTTGATATTTCTTATTATTTGGCATACAATATAGGTGCTTTTTTTTCAAACTTTTAACTCCACTTTCATCTTCATAATAAGCCTCTCCATCTACTACAAAGTAAATTCTAGTAAAAATAGTTCCACTAGCCTCCTTCACTTCCCAATCATCCTGTACCGTAATATCTCCATAAGATAAAATCATCTCTGTTCACCTCTCTTTTCTCCATCCTCACAATGTCAATTTTTGTGTAGTACTATATCATTATTTTTAGTTCCAATTTTCACTAGAATACTTTACTATATTCTTATAAAATAATCAACAAGGATGGTATTATTATGTCAATAATTGTAACACAACATGACAAAGAAATTTTACAAGAATTAGCAAAACAATATATGCAAATTGCCAATATGTCAGTTCAAGCAGAGAAAATGAAGATGTGGAAGCGCTTCAATGCACACGAAGGAACACGTCCTATGGTTATCATTGATCAACACCCTTGGAATGAGTTAAATGCAGATCCTTTCTTACCACTAAGATGCAAGGAAGAATTTATGAGATATTTTGAATCTACGCTTAGAACGATTATCTATCGTTGGAATAATTTCCCTGTGGATATGGTAATTGAACCTTTTATCACCGTTCCACGCGCTATTTACGGATGGGATTTTAACTTACATCCTCAAAAGGAAGTACTAGGAGCAGAACATGGCACCTTATCTCAACACTTTACACCTGTTTTAGAAGAGGAAGAAGATGTAGAGAAAATCAAAGATATGAACATTCGTGAGGATGTGGAATTAACCAAGGCTCGCATGGAGGCAGCAAAAGAAGTATTTGATGGAATTGCTCCACTGATGCTTAGCCATGGTGGTGGGTTCCACTTAGGTTCTTGGGATCGTTTAAGCGAATATATGAGCGTAGAAAACATTTACTATGATATTTACGATAGACCAGAATTTCTACATGCTTGTATGCAAAGATTAACAGATGCAACCATTGCTGGTATCAAACAAGCAAACGAACTTAAATTACATGATGATATTGCAAATACTTGTCACTGTTCTTATATTTATAACGATAAGACATTAGCTGACTTTGGACAAGGTTTAGGCTCTACCTCTAATAACTGTTGGGCCTTTGGTCTTGCTCAAGTATTCACTTCTGTATCACCTGCTGTATACGAAGAATTTGAACTTCAATACATCAACCAATTGGCACCATACTTCGATGGTATCTATTATGGATGTTGCGAAAGACAAGATGACAAGCTAGATGTATTCTTACAAGTTAAGAATGTTAAGAAAATTTCTTGTAGTCCATGGACTGTGAAGGAAAGCTTTGCAGAGCAAGTACAAGGAAAAGGTGTTGTAATGTCTGTAAAGCCAAGTCCTTCTTTCCTATCGGGACAATTTGATGAAGAAGTGATTCGTAAGGATTTAAGAGAAAATGTAGAACTTTCTAGAAAGTACAATGTACCCGTAGAAATGATTCTAAAGGATATTTCAACCGTTATGAACGAGCCTCAAAGATTAAATCGTTGGGCTGAAATTGCTATGGAAGAAGTGAATAGATAATTTTTATCAAACATGTTATAATAAAGGTGTTGTTTAAAAGCAACACCTTTATTTATTTACAAGGAGAATTTTGATGAAAAAAGCACTATTTATTATAAACCCGATTTCTGGGAAAGGACATATTCGACATGATTTGTTAGATGTACTAAGCCTGTTTTCACAACACGATTATGAAATCAGCATTTTCACCACTAAACACCCAGGACATGCAAAGGAATTAGTAGCCTCTTATATAGAAGGGAAGGATTTAATTATCTGTAGCGGAGGAGATGGCACCTTAAACGAAGTTGTTTCTTCTATGATTTCTCTAGAAAAGAAACTACCTGTAGGTTATCTTCCCGCCGGTACTACCAATGACTTTGCTACTAGCATGGGAATTGAGAAACAAATCCTACCTGCTGCAGAAACTATCATTCAAGGGCTCCCTTTTGCCTTTGATGTGGGGAAATTCCACCAGTCACACTTTCTATATATTGCTGCCTTTGGCATCTTTACCAATGTATCTTACAGTACACCGCAAGAAGCAAAGCACGTCCTTGGTCAAGTAGCATACTTTCTAGAAGGGATAAAATGTCTTACCGACATCAAAGGCTATGCTATGAAAATTACCATTGATGAACAGGTAATAGAAGACGAATTTATCTTCGGTATGGTAAGTAATAGTAGCTCTATCGGAGGCTTTAGAAATATTGTAGCAGAACAGACCGAACTAAATGATGGACTTTTTGAAATTGTTCTAGTGAAAAAACCGAATAATTTCTCCGACTTTAAATCGCTTGTATTTGATTTACTTACCCAAGAGATGGATTCTAGCAATGTCCTACGTTTCCACGCCAAACATCTTGTTTTTTCTAGCGAACAGGATATTGACTGGACCTTAGATGGAGAACACCACCCACCAATTCACCAAGTTTCTATCAGTAATTTAAAAGAAGCTGCCTATATTATAAGAAGCTTCCCTGTGTCTGAGTTGTAGTTTTTTATTCGTTTTCGTTATAAGCATCTAGAAAATGATGCTCTACTCCATCTTTTTTATAGGCGATTATGGTACTTAAATTTACATTCTCTACGCTGCGAAAGATATTACTTTCTACAAATGGATTTACTTGTTTCAAATCCTTAATTAACTGTTTGATTTCTTGCCTTTTAGATGTTGCAATTCCATTTGTAGCATCTAAGGCACAAGCTTCTGTGAATTTGCAGGCACACTGTAGAAATTTGAGCTCATTATAATCCCTAAATTGCTTAATCGCTTCTTCACGCACTAGATATAACGGGCGAATCAACTCCATCCCTTCAAAATTTTGGCTATGTAATTTTGGCATCATAGTTTGCACCTGCGCCCCATAAAGCATCCCCATAAGGATGGTCTCAATAACATCATCATAATGATGCCCAAGAGCAATTTTATTACATCCTAATTCTTTTGCCTTGCTATACAAATAACCTCTTCTCATTCTTGCACATAAATAGCACGGAGATTTCTCAATTTCAAATACAGAATCGAAAATCCCAGATTCAAAAATCGTAATAGGCACCCCTAATTGTTTTGCATTCTCTTCTATCAACTCACGATTCACCTTAGAATATCCTGGATCCATCACCAAAAACACTAATTCAAAATCAAACTTTCTATGTTTTTTTAATTCTTGAAATAATTTTGCCAATAGCATTGAATCCTTACCACCCGATATACAGACAGCAACTTTATCCCCCGCTTGTAATAAATCGTACTGGTTGATTCCTTTTGCAAATGGGCTAAAGATATCTTTTTTAAATTTCTTTTGTAAACTGCGCTCTACTCTTTGTTGTAGATTTAATTCATCTTTGTTTTCCATGTTATAACCTTATAACTTTCTATTTATTTCTAAAGGTATTGTGTCACATTCTCACTTTTTTTGCAAGTATCTAGATACCAAAAGATTGCACCGTATAGAGATAATCACTCTTTGAAATATCTTCCGGAGTAACAAAAATACCTCCATTAGAATCCAAATTATAGCCATAGGACATAAATATTTGCCAAATCATGTGCGCACAGTGGCTATCCACCAAACTGCTACTTACTAGAAAATGCTCCATTACATCCTCATAAAATCCATATTCGATTCCCACAAAACAGGCGCTAGCATACTCTGCAATTTCATTTCTCAATTCTTGAGATGCATCCTTTAATCGAAGTACCTGGACCTGTGGAAATTCTTCCCAGGAACGAATACTTTGAATGGTAGAACTTACGCCTAGTTCAACTGCTTCTAATACTAAGCCCTCTTCAGGATCCACTACAATTCCAATATGTCCGCTTCTCCACCCTAAGATTCTTGCATTAAAAGTAAGTAAAATATCGCCTTTTTCTAAATCCACAAATTTCCCCTCGAAATCCTCTACCTGCTCTGCCACTATTTTTTCAATATAGACTACACCACTTGCTTGAATGGTTTCTATCTCTGGAATAGTATAATACTTCTCTTGTGCAGCGAGAAAAATGTCATAGTATCTCTCTTCTAGAAAGTTTTCTACACTTTCTACACTCATTCCCGTTTGCAATGATAAGGTTTCCTTGATCTCTTTTGTTGCTGGAATTCCTTTTCTCAAGTCTTCTAGCATACCATCTAAACTTATTTGCTCATATAAAGGATATCGATATTGATCCACCTCTGACCTTGCTAGCCAAAGGTAAATTATCCCAACGATACCCATAACTACTATAACTACTGCTATCAATTTCTTCACTTTTCTCCCTCCACCAAATAAAATATACT
>CAYJHO010000014.1:16470-37195 GCA_964369945.1 uncultured Lachnospiraceae bacterium | reverse complement strand
TAAATCTTATTCACAAGTAGAGAAGTTTTCTTCTTTGTAATAGAGTGACAATTGCGGAAAGAAATGCTAAAATATAGTCTAGATTTGAGAAAAGGTTAGGATAGTAGAGAAAAAATAATTAAGATAGAGGAGAGAAGGAGATGTTAAAGATTTTATTTCAAGGAGATTCCGTAACAGATTGCGGAAGAGATAGGGATTGTGAAACCAGCCTAGGGACAGGTTATGCAAGTAAAGTTGCATTAGTTTGTGATACCCTTTTTCCAGAGAAGCAACTTCAATTTGTGAATAGAGGAGTTTCTGGTGATAGAGTATGTAATTTACTAGAGCGATACGAGGAAGACTTTTTGAAGGTACAACCAGACGTGGTATCTATTTTGATTGGAATTAACAATACTTGGCGCAGATATGATGCAAACGATGGGACAGAACTAGAGAAATTTAGAGCTGAGTATGAACTCTTACTGTCGAAAATCAAGAAAGACATGCCAAATACTAAGATTATTATAATCGAGCCTTTTTTGATGAATTCGGTAGAAGAAAGAATGCTGTGGAGAGAAGATCTCAATCCTAAAATCATGGCAATCCGTGAATTAGCTAGAACGTATGCAGATGCTTATATAGCATTAGATGGTATCTTGCAACAATATGTCATAGATGGATATAGTGACGGTGAAATCGCAGAAGATGCGGTACATCCAAGTGATTTAGGACATAGCTTTATGGCTAGGGCATACATACAGAACTTAAAGAAAATGGGAATTGTAGGATAAGAAGTAGGAAAAAGAAGAACCGTAACATCAAAAAGTTGCTATGGTTCTTCTTTCTATATTCTAGAGCATATTTCTAATCCATAACGCACTGCTTCGTCTAGTAAAGCCTCGACACTTTCTGTAGGTGTGTCTGCTGTGGCATTATTTCCTAGTGCCAAGATAAATCTTCCATCTGTTCTATAGTAGGTATCAAACATAAATCTGACTTCCTCTCGTACTTCTTCTGGACTACCATAGGGAATAACTTGTTGTACATCAAACCCTGCCCAAATACAGAGCTTGTCCCCATATTTTTCTGCTATTTCTTTTTCATCCATAGTGTACTTTTGAATGGGATGTAAGACATCAAGTCCAATTTCTATGAGGTGTGGAATAAAATTTTGTATATTACCACAACTATGTAACCAAAAGTGCATATTTAGGCTATGGGCATGATCAAAAAGTTCTTTATAGTAGGGTTTGAAGAATTCTGTAAATATTTCTTCAGAGAAGAATGAACTTTTCTGGGTACCGATATCATCACTGACCATGATCCCATCTAACTGTAATTCGTTTCTTGCCCTAGTCATAACCACTTTATAGAAATCGGTAAGCGCGCGAAATAGTTTGTGCACTTCTTCAGGATATTCATAAAAATCACACAGTGCATTTTCCATGCCACGTAGTGACCAAAAGCGCTCGAATAAAAGATACCACCAAAAGCCCAAGCGATATCGACCATCCTCTGCAGGAGCATTCTTTGGAAGAATACCATGATAGTTAGGATTAGGGAAATTTGCTAGAATATCATCTAAGTTTTCGTAATCCCCAATGGCACTTACAGCATCTAGTGCTATATCTGCAGGAAATGGATTATCAAAACTCAGCCAGCGAAAAGAAGCGTCATCACTAGGGGCATCAAAGACAGCGGGCATGTTTAGAAAAATGGATTGTACATCGTTTGGATAGCGATTTTGTATTTCTTGTATCTGAGATTCTCTTTCTAGAAAGGCACCTGGGCTCATCCATTGATGCACTGCTAGGGGAATACGCTTTGTAGCACCTCTTCCTTCAATGACTTGGATGACTTCTTGACGTGTTAAAGTTTCTACCATGATTAAGTTGCTCCTTATCTGAAATTTTGATTTTTATTACGTTATTATAATAAAAAGTATAGTACGGAGTGATAGTATCGTCAATACTTCTATCGGATTGCTTTTTAAAGTTGATACTGTTAAAATAGAAAAAAAGTGCAAAGGAATTATTATAAAAGAACAAGGGAGAATCATATGGAAACTTTATATTCAATTAAGAAAAGAAGAAGTGTACGTAAATTTACAGAAGGAGCAGTAGACCGCGAGTTAATAAAAGAAATTGTGGAAGTTGCTCGTTTTTATCCATCTTGGAAAAACTCACAAACTGCAAGATTTTATATTGTGGATCAATTAGAAAAGAAAATGGAACTAGCTCAAAAAGCTACCTTCTCTGGTGGGAATAATAGAGCAATTATAGAAGGAGCACCAGCAGTACTTGTATTAGCAATGAAAAAGGGCTTATCCGGGACTCACCCAGATGGTGTTTACGTGACTGATAAAAAGGATACTTGGGAAATGTTTGATTCTGGGCTAGCAGCTCAAACCTTTTCCTTAGTTGCGTTCGAGAAAGGGATAGGGTCTGTGATTTTAGGCATATTTGATGAAAATAAGGTAGCTGAAATATGTGGAATTCCTGCAGATGAACAAGTGGCCGCATTGATTCCTATTGGATATCCAGTAGACATGACTCATAGAGATGGGGTAAGGAAGTCGGTGGATGAAATTTTAACTTTTATATAATATTTAGCTTATCGATAGAAGTGGAAAAGGGTGGAAATTCCATCCTTTTTTCATGCATTTATTTGGAAGTCAAAAGCCAAGGAAAAGGATGTGCCATATAGCACATATATTCTTGATTTAAGAAGCAATATAATGAAAGCAAGGAATGAGAAAGTGAGGGTTTGTAGATGAAAAGAATCATAGCAACAATGTTTGTAATAGGCAATATGATTATAATGCAAGTGGCGTGTGGTGAAGATGATTCAGAGTTGACTTCTGTTGAAGAGAATAGTGATCAGTGGGATCAAAATAAGTCGGTAGAAAGTACACCTATAAGTGATGCTGAAGAATTACTAGAAGATGAGGAGCAATATGATATGAATTTCTCCTCCATCACTGATCGCTTTGTGGTTGGATCTGAATGGTATGGAGTTATGAGCATTTCTAATTACTTAGGCAAGGAAGATGTCTTACTAGATTTTGGAGTAGAGGGAGAGGGAGATTACGATGTAGTAGCATATATCGGTTATGATGAAGTGTATGGGAGTGAATATTTTGAGCTATATACTATGGATGCTGAATACCCCATAGTATCCTATTATACAGAATTACAAGAATATTATTTTGAGCCAGTGATCAATGAGTACGCATGGTTGTTTTATTCCGACTTGAATGAAGTTAGTGCATGGGACTTATCACCTTCTATGTTAGAAGGGGAACTAAGTGCGTATAGCGATTATGATTATGAGGGGGTTTCCTTTTATATGGAATTTTTTATGAGAGAAATTGGTGCTAATTGGAACGAAGGCTACGACCCAATGCCGCCGTCCTATGATACATATGTGTTAGGTGAGAATCCATTACTTCCATCCGATGATGCGATTCAGGCGTATTATTCTACCAGTCATGTATTCGAAGATAAGGCAAGCAGTGATGGGGTTTTTACCACAGAAGAACTTATAAGATATTATGATTCCTTTGACTATACCCTTAAAACATATGATGAGCTTGTAGAACACTATGATGGAATTCATCCAATTCAATCTTATTATAATGAGGAGTATTCAGAATACAGATACACTGCTAGTGATGATGAATATGTCTATGCGCAATATATCATTTATTATGAAGAGGGAGAATATGTGATTCGCGGACAGGTATCCGAGGGGTTAAATGGAGCTGAGTGATAAATAACCCTATACAGAGGTAAGGCTTTGTGTTAGTATAATGGGATAAGTTTAACTAATTTGGAGTTTATGATGAGTGTATTAACGATTGCAGTATATCTCTCTAGAGCTATTCTATTTTCCCTTGTGGTAGGTGCTCTATGGACGGTTTATCAAAAGAAAATTAAAAGAGTGGAACTATTCACAAAAGAGTATTGGTGTGAACTTTGCCTTGGATGTTATCTAGCGGCACTATTCCAAATTACCGTTATTAGAAATTTTGCTAGCTTTTTTGATTTTTCCAATCATGATTACGGATTAAATGAAGTGATTGTAATTCCATTTTCAACCACAGTAAATACCTTACTAGATGGGATATGGCCATTTGTTTATAACTTATTTGGGAACCTTTTGTGGTTTGTACCCTTTGGTTTCTTGCTTCCTATTGTTCGGAAACAAAAGACAAGTAAAGAGGGGATATTAGTAAATTCTATCATGCTGTCCTTGTCAATTGAAGTTCTACAGTATATTTTCCAAACAGGGTTTAGTGACATTGATGATATTTTAATCAATGTAGCTGGTGCCTATTTAGGATTTCTATTATTTGAAATGTGTCATCGCCTAAGAGTGAAATCTTAGGCGATAATTTTTTATTATTATTCTTCTTTTTCTTCTGGTATGACAAAGGCAGTACTTCCAGATGCCAAAATATCTTCCCACAGTTCACTATTTTCTTCTGTAAAAGTCATGAGGAGTTCAGAACCCGTAATTTGAATTCCATCTTCCACTAGCTCGTAGTTCCAACTATCTTCTTCCATGGTAAAACTCATAGTGCTTGGGTTTAATTCAATAGGATATTCCTCACCAAACAAGGATAGTATTGCAGTGTCCTTTCCTGTAACTTCAAAGTAAGAACCTTCACTCATGCCCATAAGTTGCAGGTCTGCATAAGACATTTCAATATCACTCACAACCGAACTTGACAAGAGGTAGGTACCTGGTAAAACTTCAGATTGACTACAGCCAGACAACGAGAGGCTTAAAAGCACTCCTAATAATAGATAAGTTAATTTTTTCATAATCATCCTCCAATTTATTTCGAAATTTCATTTGCTTATCATAGCACATATTTAAATAAAAAGTAAGAAAGTATTTGATTGTAAAGATAAATTTATTATACTATAATAAAAGTACATGATTGCATTTTTAACAAATCTTGTTTATAATTAAATTCTATTAATCAATAAAATAAACGCATGAATTACTAGCGTGCTTCTAGGAGATTAGCTTATGAGAAAGCCAAGAATTAGCTTGAAATCAGTTATAACAGTGGTTATTGTCGTTTTACTTGCCTTGATAGGAGTGCTTTTAAATACAGAGAAAGAGAATATGCGTATAGCCATTAATGAAACTACTGTCAAAGAGATGACTCAAATCGGTACACAGCTAGAGTTGTTATTAGAAAATGCATTAGAAGATAGCAGTGACGATTTACAAGTAATGGTAGAGTATATTATTAAGCATGATATTAACAAAACTAATATTAAGGAGTTTCTACAAACCCAGGCACAGACTGAATCCTTTGATTCACTTTACTATATCGATTTAGAAGGGGTGGGAATATCGAATGCGGATACTATTCGAAGTTTTGAAAATAATGACTCCTATCTTTATACCATGGAACAGGGCGTGAACGACCCAAGCCCTTTTATCTCCATTTCAGATCAAGCATTTGCTTTTTATATTTCCTTGCCGATTATTCGAGATGAAAAGTTAGAGGCTGTTTTGCTTTGCGAAGTTACCATGGATAGTTTCTTGCAAAGTATCACCGAGAGTGTAGGAAGTAGTAGCGACATGTTTTTGGTGGATCATAGTCTTAATCTTATCTTTTCCACTAGCGAAGGTCATGTAGGAAGAGATACCATTCCCGAAGGTGACAGAGATGAGATAGGAATCGAAAATATCTTACAAGCACATGAAAATTTTCTAGCAGATACCAGTGGTGCCTTTTATTATGACTATTATGGAATCCCAAAGGTGATGGTATATTTCCCAATACAAGGGACTGATTGGGCACTTGCTATGAATGTGGAAATAGATTCGTTTAGTGGCTTACTCATGGAAGCCCTAGATTCTTTTGAAGGAGCTACCGATGTCATCTATTGGGGAGTCGTTCTTTTGGTTGGCATTATAGCACTTACACAATTTGTATCTCAAAAGCAACTGGTGAGAATTGCTTATTATGATACATTGACAGGTTTGCCGAATATGGCAAAATTAAAAGAGGAAGTTACTAAAGCTTTAAGTAATGGAAAGAATAAGAGTTATACTATTATAGTATTTGATATTGAAAACTTTAAGGCTATTAATGAAATCTTTGGTTATGAAGTTGGAGATAGAGTTCTAAAATCAGTGAAATCTTTTGGAGAAAGTTTAAAGGAACCAAGTTTAGTTACAGCACGAATTTCGGGGGATCGATTTGCTATGTTTGCAGAATCGGAATTGTTTCAGGATTTTAGTATTTTCTTAAGTACAGTGGATTCACATTTTGATAAACATGTTCCAGAGTTGAAAGATTATACGGGGACATTCAAGGTGGGAAGATACTGTATCGAAAGTGGGATGAATGATTTTGACAAGATTATGGCTAATGTTCATCTTGCACATGGAAAAGCAAAGCATATTATGGGTGAATTCTTGTGTGATTATAATGAAACCTTAAAGAATAAACTCTTGCAAGATGCTGATATTTCAGGGAAAATGAAACTTGCACTAGAAAACCAAGAATTTCAAGTGTACTTACAACCAAAGTTTTGTGTTGAGAGTTCTAAACTAATAGGTGCAGAAGCTTTGGTAAGGTGGAAGGAGAAAGCAGGAAATATGATTTTTCCTGATGCATTTATTCCATTGTTTGAGAGAAATGGTTTTATTGTAGAATTGGATCAATATATTTTAGATAAGGTTTCTATGACAATGAAGGCATGGATAGATCGTGGTTGGAATCCAATTACGATTTCAGTGAATTGCTCTAGATTAAATTTAGATGATCCACATTTTGTTGAAAAAGTAATAAAAACTGTGGATAAGCATCAGTTACCACACGAGTGTATAGAAATTGAACTTACAGAGTCTACTACGATTACGAACGAAGCCACGATAGAGCAAATTTTTGCGGATTTACGCCAGAATGGATTTAAAATTTCTATTGATGATTTTGGCGCAGGATATTCATCCCTGGGTATGTTGAAAAATCTTCAAGTGGATACTCTTAAGATGGATCGTAGTTTCTTTGTGAGTGGAAAGAATGCAAAACGTGATGATATGCTAATCGATAGTATTATTCAAATGTCACATAATCTTGGAATGTATGTAGTAGCAGAAGGAATAGAGACACAAGAACAAGTAAATCTCTTAAGGGCTATGGGCTGTGATGCGATACAAGGATATGTTTACGCAAAACCTATGCCTATGAACGAATTTGAAGAGAGGTATGAAGCTTGTTTACAGATATAAAGAAACAAAAAAGGTTTGACAGAAACAATTAGTTAGTGCTAACATAGATAAGACAATGTTTGTCAAAGATTTATATGTAAGGAGTTTAGATATTATGAAAATTAGAGTAGGAATTATCGGTTATGGAAATCTTGGTCGTGGTGTAGAATGTGCCATGAAACAAAATCCAGATATGGAGCTAGTTGCAGTATTTACAAGAAGAGATCCAGCTTCTGTGAAGGTATTAACCGAAGGTGTAAAGGTTTATACTATGGAACAAGCATTAGAAATGAAAGAAGAGATTGATGTTATGATCCTTTGTGGAGGTAGCGCAACAGATTTACCGGTACAAACACCAGAATTTGCTGGGTACTTTAACGTAGTAGATAGTTTTGATACACATGCTAAGATCAATGAGCATTTTGAAGCAGTAAATGCTGCTGCAAAGAAAGGAAACAAAGTAGGAATTATCTCAATTGGTTGGGATCCTGGAATGTTTTCTATTAATCGTTTATATGCAAATGCAATTATGCCAAACGGAGCTGATTATACCTTCTGGGGCAAAGGGGTGAGCCAAGGACACTCGGATGCAATCAGAAGAATTGAAGGAGTAGTAGATGCTCGTCAATACACAATTCCAGTAGAGTCTGCATTAGAGGCAGTGCGTAGTGGAAGCAATCCAGAGTTATCAACACGAGAGAAACACACAAGAGAATGCTTTGTTGTTGTAACAGAAGATGCAGATAAGGCAGCAATCGAGAAAGAAATCGTGACAATGCCAAACTATTTCTCAGATTACAACACAACAGTGCACTTTATTTCAAATGAAGAATTGATGCGTGACCATGCAGGAATTCCTCATGGAGGATTTGTGATTCGTAGTGGAAGTACAGGATTTAACAATGAAAACAAGCATGTGATTGAATATAGCCTAAAGTTAGATTCTAATCCAGAATTTACTTCAAGTGTAATGGTTGCTTATGCAAGAGCTGCGTATAAAATGAGCCAAGAAAACCAAAGTGGTTGTAAAACTATTTTTGATGTACCACCAGCTTATTTATCCATGCACAGTGCAGAAGAATTACGTAGAGATTTATTATAATTAAGTATTACGATGCAAAAAGAACAAAGAGTAAGTGGTAGAAATACTGCTTACTCTTTTTATTATAAGGAGAATTGTTATGCACAACCCATTTACAGGTAATATAAAACCAGCACAAAAAACGGTGGAAATCCCATCGACTTAGCTTAATTTTCTAAAGTTTTGGTACAACAAGACACTGCTTAATAGAGCTGCAATGAGTTCTGCAAATGGTACACTGAGCCAAATTCCATCTAGTGCAAAGAAATAAGGCAGCGTTAAAATTCCGATACTTACAAAAATAAAACCACGACTAGCTGCAATCAAGACAGAGTGAAGCCCTTTGCCTATAAAGGTAAAATAGCCAGAAGCTAAGATATTAAATCCACTAAATAGGAAGGCGAAAGCGTAGAGTTTTCCCCCATTGGCAGCAAGCGTAACTAGTTCAGGGTTATCCGTTACAAAGATTCCAATTAGGGCAGTTCCAAAGAGATGGAATACTGCAAAGATAAGGCAGCCAGATAAAAAGTTACTAATAAATGATATTTTCATGAAGGATTTTACACGCTGAAAACTTCCATGACCATAATTATAACTCACTAAAGGTCCAATACCATCCGATATTCCAAATAGGAGAAAGAGTCCAAAATTACCGATATAGTTAATAGCAGTAAAGGAAGCTACACCATCTGCTCCTGCAATATTCATCAACGAAATGTTGAATAAATAGGCAGTGATAGCAGTGGAGAAAGAGTTAATTCCTTCAGAAGAGCCATTGTAGAGAACGGGCCCTATACTGCGCGGTGCAAATTTTCCTACTAGAATATTAATGGTATTGGATTTTTTGATCATTGGCCAAATTACCACTAATAATGCAGAGGAAAAGGCTAAGCCAGTAGCAAGTGCAGCTCCACGCATGCCCATATCCAAGCGAACGATAAATAGATAATCAAGGCTTATGTTAACAAGTAAGCTTAGAATGGAACCGATAAAGTAAAGTTCCGGTTTTCCAATGATTCGATTCAAAAAGCCAAAGTAGAACATCAGGCAAATTGGAATCGTAAAAATAGAATAATGCTGGATATAGGTAGAAGTATCTGCTAGTAATACTTGATCAGCACCAAGAAAACTAGCAATCTTAGTAGGGAATAAAAAACCAAATATACTAATCAAAGCACTCAATATTAAAACGAAACGAAATAGGGTTTGAAAGGTATTTCTAGCGGACTCTTTATCATCCATACCTAATTTCAATCCAACATAGCTTTGGGTTCCAATACTAACTACCATACTAAGTCCTATGATGAGTTGCGTGAAAGGGATTGCCATGTTGACACTTGCCATGGCATTAGAGCCAATAAAGTTACCTACAAAAATACCATCAATCATACCTTGAATTCCAGTGATAATCATGGCTAATAAAGCGGGAAGTGTAAACTTGATAAAAAGCCTATGCATAGGCTGTGTGAGTAATTGTTCTTCGTTATTCATATTGCTCCTTAAAATTCTTAATTGTATGTCTATAGTAACATAAGCTTGTAAAATAAGCTATGAAGAAAGTTCGGAGTAGAAAAATTAGCAAAAACTTCTAAAAAAGCTTGAAAAAATGGGAAAATATAGTACAATTGTGATATTAAAATAATCAAATTACAACTTTGGAGGTGCTATATGAACTACAATGAGTTATTAAAGAAATCATTCTTGTATCAATCCCCAGAAGAAATTCCAGTAAGCACAGGAATTCTTCCAGCAGCATGGTTGCATTATCAGGGAGAATTAGTGAAGTTTGCAAAGGAGTATCCAGACTTTTTACCAAATATTCCAGATTTAAACAATCTAGAGGCTATTTATCCTAAAACATATCATTACGGAAATTTCACAGATGAATGGGGCTGTGTTTGGAGTAATATCGATGATGGAATGGAATCCATTGTTACGGGACATCCTGTCAAAAGCCAAGAAGATATTTTCAAGTTACAAATTCCTCCAAATCGCGATGGAAATATGCCTCATGGGTTTATGTTTTTGCGTCTTTTAGATTTAAGAGGATTTGAAGAAGCTATGATTGACTTTGCAGAAGAAGATGAAGCAGTAGAAGTTCTCATTCAAAAGGTGCTAGAGTACAATTTGATTCAGGCAGATGTTATTTGTAGTAGAGTAAAAAAGGGTGATATTATTTTTATTGGAGATGATCTTGGTATGCAAAATGGATTAGCCATTGGTGCTGAGAGATGGCGCAAGTATATGAAGCCATGCTATACCCAAATCTATAAGAAGTTTAAGGATATGGGCTGTTATGTGTATATGCATACAGACGGTCAAATTTATGAAATTATGCCAGACATTATGGAATGTGGGGTAGATATTATCAATCCACAATTTAGAGCGAATGGTTTAGCAAACTTAGAGAGAGTATGTAAGGGAAAGATTCCGATTAACTTAGATTTAGATCGCCAAATGTTTCCTTTTGCTACCAAATCTGAGATTGAAGATCATATCAAAGAATGTATTGAAACACTTTATTTACCACAGGGTGGATTAGCAATTAATATTGAGTTAAACTATGAGGTTCCTTTAGAGAATATGGCAGCTATTTTTGATACGATGAGAAAAATGAGACATTATAAAGGCTAATAGTAAAGCTAGGCTTGTACGAAATAGGTGCAAGTCTAGCTTTCTTGGTTAAATTCCTTGGAAGGAGATACTTGATAGCGTCTTTTGTATAATCTTGTAAAATAAGAAAGATTATGAAAACCACTTTGGTAGGCACTTTCGCTTACATTGTAAGTTCCATGTTGAATTAAAGTTCGTGCATGCTCTAATCGTAAGGCATTTAGATAATCTACCACAGTCTGTTCTGTCAATTCTTTAAATTCACGGCAAAGATAGTATTTGCTAAAGCCCGTGTATTCACAAAGATCATCCATGCTAATATCTTCTTTAAAGTGACTACGTAAATACTCTATTACCATTTGTATTTTCTTTTGTCGCTTCGATGGTTTGTATAAAGAACTGTTGGTGTTGGTTTGATGATGACGAAAACACTGAATCAATAGTTCAATAGAGAGGCATTTTACTAGGGGCTTATAACCCTTTTTCTTTTCCCTCATTTCCTCTACTAAGCGCTCAAAGACAGCAGAAAGCTGTGGAGAAGAAATAACTTGTTGAATTTCAATATGTTCAATGGCCAATTCAAAATCATTGCAGAAATTCTTGTCTAGAATCAGGCAACAATAGGTGCAAGTAGTAGTAATTGCCTTGACGTCATGAAGAATGCCAGAATTAAATACAATTACATCTCCGGGTTTTGCATGAGCAGTAGTTCCATTGCTACTAATTTCACATAAGCCGTCACGAACAAAAAGAAGTTCTATATTTTCATGCCAGTGGGGCAAGAAGGGAGCAACTTGTGTTAATGTGTCGATATGAAAAATGAGTGGAAAATCACTGTCTAGATAGCCGTGCTTTTCGTATAAATTCATGGATAAGCTCCCTTCCTTATTTCTTAAAATTAATCATACCACAAGATAATAAAAAGAGCAATATTGTGTCAAAAAAGAGCAATATTATTTATTTCTAAATGAATAATTCTATTATATAGTGTGCTTATAGATGTTATTGAAATTTAGGAGGTAAGAATATGTATCAGTTTCCAATCGGAGTTATTTTAGAATCATTTAGAAAGCCAATTCCAGAGGCAATCCAATTAGCAAAGCAAGTAGGTGCATCAGGGATTCAAGTATATGCAACAGATGGGGAATTGTCCCCAGATCGAGTGACAGAAGCACAGATTAAAGATTTTATGTCACGCGTGAAGGATCAAGGCTTAGTGATATCAGCAGTGTGTGGAGATTTAGGCGAAGGATTTTGTCATCAAGAGAAGAACGCTAGATTGATTGAAAAGTCAAAAAGAATCTTAGATTTAGCAAAAGAGTTTGGGACCAATATTGTGACAACACATATTGGGGTAGTACCACAAGATAAAAATCATGATCGCTATAAAATTATGCAAGAAGCTTGCTTTGAATTATCTCAATATGCAGATAGCCTAGGTGCCCATTTTGCAGTAGAGACAGGGCCAGAAGAAGCAATCGTATTAAAAGAATTTTTAGATAGTTTACATTCTAAAGGGGTAGCAGTTAACTTTGATCCTGCTAACTTTGTGATGGTAACAGGGGATGATCCAGTAGCTGGAGTTCATACCTTAAAAGACTATATTGTACATACCCATGCAAAAGATGGTGTAAGACATTATTATAGAAGCCCAGAAGAAGTTTATGGAATGGTAGAGGCAGAAATGCTTGAAAGCCCATCCTTTACAGAAGTACCATTAGGAGATGGTAGCGTAGATTTCAATAATTATATTAAGGCCTTAGATGAAATTGGATACAAAGGATTCTTAACCATTGAAAGAGAAGTTGGGGAAACTCCTTATAATGATATTGAGAAAGCAGTAAAATTCTTAAAAGAGAAATTAGTGTAGAGAGAGGAATATTTAAACATGAGCAAGATTAAAGTAGCGATCATTGGAGTTGGGAGTATTGCCCAAGAACACATAGCAGGATATAAAAGTAATGAGAATGTTGAGCTTTATGCTTTTTGCGACATTAATGAAGAACAAGTAAAGAAAATGGGAGAAAAGCACGGAGTTACTAATTTATTTACTAGCTCTGCAGAAATGTTTGCTACCTTAAAAGACATTGATGCAGTTAGTGTTTGTACTTGGAATAACGGACATGCACCTTGTACCATAGAAGCCTTGAATGCTGGTTGTCACGTTCTTTGTGAAAAGCCTATGGCAACTTCTGCAAAAGAGGCAGAAGAAATGCTAGAAGCATCAAAAAAAGCAGGAAAATTATTAATGATCGGATTTGTACGTCGATTTGGAAATGATTGTAAAGTAGTAAAGGATTATATTGATGAAGATTATTTTGGTGATATTTATTATTCCAAAGCTACTTACTTACGTAGAAACGGCTGCCCTGGTGGTTGGTTTGGCGATAAAACTAAATCAGGCGGTGGTCCATTAATTGATTTAGGTGTTCATGTAATTGATTTAACAAGATATTTAATGGGCAACAAGAAGCCAGTATCTGTTTACGGTGCGACTTTCCACAAGCTATCAAATCGTCCAGGACTTAAGTCGAAGAAAACAGGACATCTTTCTTCTACTACAGTAGAAAAAGAAATCTTCGATGTGGAAGACTTTGCCGCAGCTATGATTCGTTATGAAGATGGATCTGTTATGAGTGTAGAAACATCATTCTCATTAAACTTGAAAAACGATGAGGGTAGCATTGAATTATTTGGAACAAAAGCAGGAGCTAAATTGAATCCTGAATTAGAAATCTTTACAGAAATGAATGGAAGATTGGTTAATGTAGGATTTAACGAGCAAACTTCCCTAAGTTTTGGTGGTTTATTTGAAAATGAGATTAATCACTTTGTATCTTGTGTAGAAGGAAAAGAAACTTGTGAGGCGCCAGCAGAAGATGGTGTTACATTAATGAAAATTTTAGATGCTATTTATGAATCAGGAAGAACTGGTCATGAAGTAGTAATTCAATAGAAATTAGGAAGAGAAAAGGGATAGATAATAAGATGAAACTTTCAGTAAGTAGTTATAGCTATTCACAATACCTTGGAAAAGGTTTGTTGAATCATAGACAATGTGTAGAAAAAGTAAAAGAAATGGGATTCGATTATATTGAGTTTATTGATGGTTTTTTCTCAGGAGCAGAGAATCCATTAGAATTTGCAAAAGAGGTTCGTACTTGGTGTGATGAATTAGGTTTAGGAGTTTCTTGCTATTCTGTAGGTGCAGATTTTGTAAATAATGGTTTAGAAAAAGAAATTGAACGTTTAAAAGGACAAATCGATATTGCAGCAGTTCTTGGATGTGGGTTTATGAGACATGATATCACAGGAGGAGCAGCAGCACCTACCTACATTGGATATGAAAACGTATTAGATACTTTGGTTGCAGGTTGTAAGGCGGTTACAGAATATGCAAAAACAAAGGCTGTCGTTACCGTAACAGAAAACCATGGATTTTTCTCACAAGATAGTATTTATGTTGAGAAATTAGTAAATACAGTGGCTGATGATAACTTTGGTCTACTTGTAGATATGGGGAATTTCTTGTGTGCAGATGAGGATCCAGATAAAGCAGTAGGAAGATGTGCGAAGTATGCTAGATATGTACATACCAAAGACTTTGTTGTAAAGAGTGGAAATGGAGCAAATCCAGGTAGAGGCTACTTTACATCTAGAGGTGGGAATTTCTTGAAAGGAACCATTGTTGGTCATGGAAATGTGCCAGTAGTTGCTTGTTTAAGGGCGTTAAAGAATACAGGATACAACGGATTTGTAAGTATTGAATTTGAAGGAATGGAAGACTGTATCGATGCAATTTCTATTAGTAAGGAAAATATCGAGAGATATTTAACGCAGATTTAAGCGTATGAATACACATGGAGGTAGTGAAAGCTGCTTCTATGTGTATTTTTTCTATACTAAATATAACATTTTGTGATATAGTGGGAGAATATGAATCAATATGGAGGAAAGGGTGAAAAATAAATTTGATAATCTGATTTTTCACCCTTATGTTTGTGTAGAAGCGACACAAACATAGGATCCTAGAGCTAAATTTAAGATTTAGCTCAGGTTTCTCAGCATAAATGCTTCGAAATGGAGGAGAGTATGAAACAGTTAATGTCAAAAAATGTTGTAGTAAAAATCTACATAGCAGCTATAGCTATGGTAGCACTAGGGAATGGACTAAGTGATACCATATTGGCCAATTATTTTAAGGATGCTTACCAAATAGATGCTATGCAAAGAGCGTTTATTGAGTTTCCAAGAGAGTTACCAGGAATCCTGACGGTATTTGTAATTGCAATCTTAGCTAGGTTTGGCGATATTCGAATTGCAGTATTGGCACAAGTTACTTCCATGGTGGGTATTCTAATCTTAGGGATTACGACTCCTAATTTTTATACGATGACAGCATTCCTTTTTATTTTTTCTCTTGGAGTACATATGTTTATGCCTTTGCAAGATAGTATTGCTATGTCAATTATGTCTAGCTTAAAGGATGTTAAGGTGGGAACTGCCTTAGGAACCATAAAGGGGATAGGAACCGCTTTTTCTTTGCTTGCATCCCTAATTGTGTTTTTAGGGTTTCGATTTGGAATCTTTCAATTAGAAGAAGAGATTAGATGGATTTTTGTCTTAGCAGGAATTATTTTGGGAAGCAGTGCAGTGCTATTGTTTCTGTTGTTGAAGAAAGTGCCACCAGGGATTATGTCAAAACCTAAGTTGATGGTAAAGAAAAAATATACATATTATTATATTTTGGCTGTGATGCATGGTGTACAAAAACAAGTAGTAATTGTATTTGCTCCATGGGTTATCATTGAAATTTTGGAACAGGGGGCAGATACAATTTCCCTACTTACTTTAATTTCAGCGCTGGCTGGAATCGCATTTTTACCATTTCTAGGTGTTTGTTTGGATAAATTTGGAATTCGTAAGATGCTATATGCGGATGCCCTATCTTTTATTCTGGTATATCTTGCCTTTGCTTATATGACCTATCAGTTATCGGTAGGGAACTATGCAAAAACTGGAATTGCAGCAATTATTACATTTGCAATCTTTGTAATTGACAGAATGTCTAGTCAGATGGGATTTATTCGTACGGTATATTTAAACACTATTATTGATAAGCAAGAAGAATTATTACCAACCATCTCTTTTGGGATTTGTTTGGATCACGTGATAGCAATATCTTGTTCTTTGTTTAGCGGATGGATTTGGATGAATCTGGGAGCGCACTATATCTTTATATTAGCAGCAACATTCTCTATTATAAATCTGATAATAGCAAGAATTGTACCTCTGAATAATGACAAAAAATAATAATTATGTTACAATAAAGGGGATGAGCTAGGAGTAACAGACTAAGAAGCAGGAGGAAATTATGGCAGCAATAGAAATTAGAAACTTTTCCAAAAACTATGGAGAGTTTATGGCTGTAAAGAATCTCGACTTGCAAATACCAAAAGGAGAGATTGTTGGTTTTGTAGGAAAAAATGGAGCAGGTAAGAGCACAACATTGCGTGCGATTATGAATATGATACAGGTGACAGAGGGAAGTATTTCTGTCTTAGGATTAGATTGTAAGAAAGATACCAAGAAAATCAAAGAAAAGGTATCCTATATACCTAGTGAAGCAAGTTTTTACCCACAGATTACCTGTTGGCAGTTATTTGATTTTGTAAAGGGATTTACGAAATCAAGTACAGAGGAGATTCAAGAGTTAGCTGAGTTTTTTGAACTAGATTTAAATAAAAAAATAGGCGAGCTAAGCTTAGGAAATCGTAAAAAAGTATCTTTAATACAAGGCTTTATGAAAGAAGCAGAGCTCTTGATTCTAGATGAACCAACCAATGGATTAGATCCCTTGATGCAAAACAAATTCTTTGAATATGTAGTAAAATTAAAGGAACAAGGGAAAACAATATTTTTATCAAGTCATAATCTAAGTGAAGTAGAGAAATATTGTGACAAGGTTGCAGTTATTAAAGAGGGGGAACTTGTAGATTACTTTAATATGGAAGAAATTAAAGTAAGACATAGTAGAATCGTTACGTACACTACCACTGATGGGAAAAGTGTATCTTATGAAAGCCAAGAAGATGCGAACACTATGATAGCAAGCCTAGCACAGTTAGATTTAAAGCAGGTAGAGATTAAAACGAAATCAGTAGAGGATGAATTTATTGATTATTATAAGGAGGATAAGTGATGAAGCAAATTTTAAAACTTTGTAAATTCAACCTCCTTGTTAAAAGGAAGGCTATCATGGGATGGAGTTTGTGCATATTTTCTGTTATGACACTCTATATGGTGTTTTTCCCTTCCATTCAAGATGTAGCATCTATTAAATTTGAGGTAATGCCACAAGAAGTATTACAATTTGTAGGAATGGAAGACTTAACATCCCTGGATAATTATACGAATTATTTTGGAACTATTTATGCCTTAGTACTTGTGGCTGTGTCTATCTTTTCGGCAACATTTTCTGCAGGTCTTATTACAAAAGCAGAACAAGACAAAAGCATAGAGTTTATGAATTCACTTCCTGTAACTAGAACAGAACTATTTATTGCAAAATATTTGACTTCTACCATTGCAGTTGGGCTCGTTTTGACTTGTGCGATTTTAGCTGTCATAGGATGTGGATTTTTGGTAGGTGGAGAGAGTTTTTCATTAATGGATGTAGTTGCATGTGCCAAAATTACTAGTTTTTCTGCTTTACTTTTTGGTGCGATAGCACTTTCCTTAGCAGGAGTGAGTAGCAAGGTAGGAACAGCTGCTACTGCTAGTGGTGTGGTGTTAGCTGCTTATATGCTAGGATATTTAGGACAGTTATTAGGCGAAGATGGAGAGCTATTAAAATACTTTTCTCCTTTTTTGACTTTAAGCGTGGAACAAGTACTAGAGAATAGTAGTGAGTTATATATAGGATTAGGAATATATTTCTTCCTATATTTATTGGCCCTGATCATTGGTGGGGTATTATATAATCGTAGAGATTTAAAAATCTAGAAAGTGATCATAAAATGGAAAATAGAATAGAGCCAGGAGCTTTTCACAAATTAACATATGGATTGTTTGTACTAAGTGCAAAAACAGAGAAAAAGGATAATGCCTGTATTATCAATACCATGTTACAGTTAACAACAGAACCTAATAGAATATCAATTGCGGTGAATAAGAAGAATTATACGCATGATATGATTATGGAAACAAAGAAATTCAATGTATCAGTCTTGACAGAAGAAGTACCATTTGAGGTTTTTCAACAATTTGGTTTCCATTGTGGAAGAGATACTGATAAGTTTTCAGATCCTGCTCAATATGAAAGAACAGAAAATGACCTTTGCTATATTAAAGAATATACCAATGCTGTTTTTTCGGGTGAAGTGATACAAAGTATTGATTGTGGTACTCATACCTTGTTTATAGCAGATGTAGTAGAGTCAAAAGTACTTTCAAAAGCGCCTTCAGTGACCTATGCCTACTATTTTGCTAATATTAAGCCAAAACCTGCAGCAGTAGAAGAGGCAGCAGGAAAACAATGGGTATGTCAAATATGCAACTATGTTTACGACGAAGGAAAAGAATCCGTGAAATTTGAAGATCTAGATTCTTCTTGGGTATGTCCATTATGTAAGCATCCGAAAACGGATTTTCAGTAAGAGAAGACGAAAGGGAAGACTCTAGTGGAAAACGCTAGAGTCTTTTGAGTTCTAGAACAGAGAGGGTGGGATATGGTAGTTAAAAAGTGGGCTAAGTATTTATTTATCTTGTGTTTGGTATTGGTATCTGGGCTTATTTATTATAGCAATCCTATGGATTTGCGAGATTTTTGGAAGTTTATAGAATTTGCTATTCAAAGTTTTATTGTCACCTCAGCTCTGTTTCTGATCTGTGTGCTACTCATTATATTATTAGAAATAGTGGGTGGATACTGGGATTTAAATAAGATGAAAAACCATTGTGATTTCTTGATTCCCTTTGAGAAGAAAAGGCTTTCGGTGTTAGGGATGAAAGGTTTGCTTTTGGTTGGTTCTTTGCTTGGGATTGTTATTATCATGTTAGAGCTACTTCCTTATTCAAGAATTATTCTTATAGGACTAATCTATGTTGTACTGCATACTTATCAAATTCTTTTGTTAAAAGAGCGGATGGTTTCTGTGTGGTTCAAAGAGAGTCTTGTATCAAAAGCACTAGAACTACATTTTGAACAGGTGTCCTATCAGGCAGATGATTTTATGCTAGCTTATGAACTTCAAAGTTTAGATTTATTTTACGATGACATAACCGGAAATGATTTGGTAAAGGCATATCGAAAGACTAGACAATTCCAGAGTAGTGATGTTATAATGCGAAAGCGTGTAGATAAAGTGAATAGGCGAGGACAAGACTATTCTAGCTACGAAACCATATTTCGTGGTACCGTAATTCGTTTGTCTATGGAACAATATACCGAGAAACTTTTGGTTGTGTCAAAAGGATTTAAGAATGCAAAGCAAGTGTTAACTAAGTTTGAAAAATATATTGGTTATGAAATGGATGGCTTTCTTGAGACAGAATCGTATAAGTTTAATAGCTATTTTGATGTTTACACAAGCAAAAAAATTGCCTCACAGAAGGTATTGTTACCAGCTACGATTCAAGCAATGGTAGAAGTGGTAGAGAATATTAATAGGCAGATGTTATTTTTATATTCAGGAACTTTTTTATATGTTTTTATTGATACCAAGGGACAAGACCCATTGGAAATGAATGTTATGGGGCAAGGATCACTAGAGTTACAATATGATGTGGCCTTAGAACATGTGGAGAAGATGGCGTTTATTATTGATAAATTAGGAATAAGAAGGGAATAGATTATGGGGACATTGATTCTTTTAATAGCAGCAGTGGTAATCATGGGATTTCTTTGGAGTGTAGGAACAGAAAATAAGGTACGCAAGATTTTGGTGAAGATAGAGGAAAGCGAATCCGATATCGAAGTCGCCCTTGTAAGACGTTTTGATACTTTGACTAAAATGAGAGACGTATGTAAGCAGTATTTAGCGCATGAACATCAAACTTTAGTTGATGTAGTAGCAATTAGAAAAGGAATGTCACTACAGGAAATCAAAGATGCCAATCACAGCTTAGATATGTTACAAGACAAAATCAACTTAGTTTCAGAGGCTTATCCAGATTTACAATCGAATCTACAATATCAACAATTACATAAGGCTATATGGGAAATCGAGTTGCAATTACAAGCGGCTAGAAGGATTTATAATGGAAATGTTTCGCTGTATAACCAAATGTGTGTAATGTTCCCTTCTAGATTATTAGTGAATCGATTAGGTTTAGCGGAAAGAGAGTTTTTTGAAGCAGATGAGAAGCGAAAATTACAGGATGTTAACATGAATATTTAAATAAAATAAAAAAAATAAAAAAAATTTGAAATATATGCAATAAAATAAGATCCTGCTGCATTAGTAAAGTGAAAGGGCAAGAGAGAGACATGGAAAAGGCGCCCCATGTACCTCTAGCCACAATAAAAAATGTAGATTAGGATAAGGAGAAATTTATTATGAAAAAATTAGCAATTTTTGCTTCGGCAGCAGTATTATTAGCAGGTGGTGGTATTTTTGGTTATAACACTTACATGAATGGGGAGGCTTTTACCGTAGGATTAGATGTAAACCCAAGTATCTCAGTAGCAGTTTCAAGAAGTGAGAGAGTAGTAGAAGTAGTAGCAAATAATCAAGATGGTAATGTAGTATTAGAAGGAATGGATTTAAAGGGAGTAGACTTAGAGGTTGCAATTAATGCTATTATGGG
>CAYJHO010000014.1:14312-16460 GCA_964369945.1 uncultured Lachnospiraceae bacterium | reverse complement strand
ATCTATGATTCAAAACGGTTATATCAACGAATTACAAAATTCAATTTTAGTATCGGTAGATGGTCAACCAGCAAATGAAGATATTAAAGAAGAAATTTACGATGAGGTAAATGATATTTTTGAAACATTAGAGATGAATGGTGCTGTAGTGTATCAAGAACTTGATGACAATGATGAATTAGAAGAACTAGCTGAAACATATGAAATCTCAGAAGGAAAAGTTCAGTTGATTCAAGGTTTACTTGAAAGTGATACTACTTTAACATTTGAAGCACTTAGTGAGTTGAATATTAGCGAATTAAATTTATTGGCAAGTGAAGATACTAGAAAATTTGATGATGATGTAAGAGTTTCAGGAACAGCAAGTACTTCTCAATATATTGGAAAAGAAGCAGCACAAGCAGCAGCACTTAGCCATGCAGCAGTAGCAGTGGAAGCTACCATGGATATGGATATTGAATTAGACGTGGAAAATGGTATCATGGTATATGAAGTGAAATTTGATACAACAGAAACAGAGTATGAATATGATATCAATGCAACAACTGGTGAAATTGTTAAAGTTGAAACAGAAGTTAACGATGATGTGAATGATGATTTAGATGATATGGATGATTTAGACGATATGGATGATCTAGATGATATGGACGACTTAGATGATCTAGATGATATGGACGATTTAGATGACGACATGGATGACTTAGATGATCTAGATGATATGGACGATTTAGATGACGATATGGATGACTTAGATGATCTAGATGATATGGACGATTTAGATGACGATATGGATGACTTAGATGACGACATGGATGATTTAGATGATGTAAATGATGATTTATATGATGACAATGACGACAACGATGATGATGACGACAACGATGATGATGACGACAACGATGATGACGACAATGATGATGGCAACGATGATGACGACAACGATGATGATGACAACGATGACGGTGATGATGACTAAGTTTATCGGTTGAGAAAGAGGTGTAGAGTATGAATTATTTAAACAAGCAACGAAAGCGATTTAAGAATATATGTATGAGTTTTCTTATCTTTGTGGGATCAGCACTTATGATGGTTGCTTGTGATAGTTCTACAGACTCCTCGAGAACAGGCAGTGAATATGAGACTAGTGGGCTTACGCTAAGGCTAGTCTCGTATGAAGGCCAAGTAAGTGTTGAGAATGCCATAGGTAGTGATATTACGGCAAAGGAAGATATGCAATTAAGAAATGGCTATGTAGTAGAAACCAGTGAAACAAGTTATGCTTACATTAGTTTAGATGATAGTAAAGTAATTAAATTAGATGAAAAAACATCTCTTTCTGTAAAGCAGGTAGGGGAGAGATTAGAAGTATTATTAGATTATGGACAAATGTTTTTCCACGTTTCTTCGCCATTAGAAGATTCTGAAACTATGAATATTAGAACCTCTAATATGGTAACGGGGATTAGAGGGACTGCAGGTTATGTAAGTGCTCAGTTTACAGAAGAAGGACATGATAGCAGTGTTGCTATCTTAGAAGGAAAAACAGAAGTTAGTTACCTAGATGCAGTAAATGGTGAAGGTATTCAGGAAATGGTAGTAGCAGGGCAGGTAGCACACCATATTTCAACAGAAAATGATGTGACGATAGATTTTTATTTTGAAACAGGATCAGCAGATGAAATTCCTGATTTTGTACGGGAAGAAATTAGCAAAGACAAAGAATTACAAGATAAGATAGAACAAGAAGGTGCATTTTCAATAGATGATCTTATGGATGAAGATGACAACGACGATGAAGATGACAATGATGACGATAATGATGATAATGACGATGAAGATCAAGATAGTGATGACGATGAAAATGACGACAGTGATGACGACAATGATGAAGAGATAGAAACAGAAGAAGATGATGATGATCAAGATGATAATCAAGATCGAGATGATGATATCGACAACAATGACGATGATATAAATAGCAATGATGATGACAATGATAGAAATAGCCAGCAAGAAGAAAATCATAACGATGATGGAAGTAATGAAAATCATGCGGAACCAGAAGAAGATGATGATGACGATGATGCAGTAGAACAGCCAAGTCCTCAACCCCAAGAACCGCAACAACCAGAACCACAACCGGAACCA
>CAYJHO010000014.1:0-14212 GCA_964369945.1 uncultured Lachnospiraceae bacterium | reverse complement strand
GATGATTGATGAAAATGGAAGGAAGGAGTATATGATAATATGTTTAAAAAGATAATAATTAGTGTTACAGCAGTAGGTATCCTAGCTTCTCTGTTTGCCATAAGTAGTCTATCTGCTAATCAGACTCCAGGGCAAGCAATAGCAGCTTCCGACATCTATGCATTAGAAGATGGATCCTTCTTGATAGCCGATGACTTTCAAAAGTCTATTTGGATCATGTATCAGAATGGAGATTTAGAAAAATTGGCAGGAGACAGTAGTGTTCTATCTGAACTTAGTGGATATCCAGCTGGTGGAAATCAAGATGGTGCAGCCTTAGAAGCAAGTTTTGCTAGTCCATGGGATATTGTTAGTTATGGAAATGGTTATGTCATTAGCGATACAGAAAATGCATCCATTAGATATTTAGACTTAGAGACAGCTACAGTCAGTACACTAGAGCTAGAAGTCCAAAAGCCGACAGGGATGGTAGCCTTAGAAGATGGTAGTATTTTAGTTGCAGATGCAAAGGCTCATGTGATCAAACAATTAGATGTCAATGGAGAACTAAGTGTTTATGCAGGGAAAGAGAATGAATCAGGAATAGAACTAGGAGACTTAGAAGAGGCTCGTTTTAATGAACCTACCGGTTTGTATTATGTAGAAGGTGCTCTTTACATTGCGGATAGTGCAAACCATCGAATTTGTAAAATAGTTGATGGTCAAGTAAGTCAAGTAGCAGGAAAAGCTGGTGTGGAAGGCTATGAAGATGGAAACTTTGAAGATGCACTATTTAGTTGGCCAATTAATATTGTAGAACAAGACGGAGTTTTATATGTGGCTGATTATGGGAATGCAAGTATTCGTAGCATAGATGGGGAAGAGGTAACTACCTTTTTAGAAGCAGGTTCTTTAGAGGATGGATTAGCCCCAATTAGCCCAAAAGGTCTAGGAATTATAGAAAATGAATTATGGATCGGGGATGTTTTCTCTAGAGTTCTATATTCCGTGCCATTACCTTAGAGATGTAGGAGTTTGAAAGATAGAATGAAAAATAATTATTTGATATATTTACACTTTTCTGTGTTTTTGTTAGGTTTATCAGGAGTGATAGGAAAGTTTGTAGAAGTACCAGCCTTTGCTGTTTCATTTGGCAGAGTGATTTGTTCCGTGATTATCTTACTTGGATTAGCATGGATAAAAAAAGAAAATATAGCCTGTAAATCATGGAAGGATTTAGGACTCATGATAGTAGGAGGGGCGGTGATTGCCATTCACTGGACCTCTTTCTTTCATGCAATACAGGTGTCTACGGTAGCGATAGGTTTGATAGCCTTCTCAACCTTTCCCTTTTTTCTCACGTTTCTAGAGCCATTATTTTTTCGTGAGAAAATGCAGATTAAGAATGTGATAGCATCGGTGTTATTATTAGTAGCAGTATGGGTTACTGTTCCAGAATTTTCCTTGGGTGATTCTTCTACAGAAGGGGTGATATGGGGGATGGTAGCAAGTTTTAGTTATGCCATTCTAGTATTAATTAATAGACTATTGGTGAAGCAATATTCAGGAAGTACCATATGTATTTATGAACATAGTACTGCTTTTGTAGTGCTGTTACCATTTATGCTAAGCAGTGAGGTGATATGGAAAACGAGTGATGTTTTAGGTGTGGCTTTATTAGGAATTGTATGTACCGCATTTGCTTATTCGCTATTTGTATCCGCACAAAAATATGTAAATGCACAAATTGTAGGCTTGGTGACTGGGCTAGAAACGGTATATGCGATTGGTTTTTCTCTTTTGTTTTTAGGAGAAATTCCAAGTAGAAATGAAATCATAGGTGGAATTATGATAGTTTGTATTGTTTCTTATTTGTCCCTAGATCATAGCAAATCTGCAAAAACTACCCAAGAGATTATGGCATAATAATATAAATGATGAACTCTCGGAATCTTTCCGACGAAATTCATAAACAAAGTATTCACAAAATACGCTTTCGCTCGGTTTCAACGTAGCTGTACCTAAGTGGCTAGAGAACAGCCACTAAATACAGACGTTTCCACACGATTTGTGCCTACTTTGTTTATGAATTTCGAAAACAGATTCCGAGATTCAAGATGAAAAAGTGGGGGACAGAGTCCCCTAAGGAAAATCTTGAGCCCTAAAAGTAAGGGCTCAAGATTCCGAGAGTATATAAATGATGAAGAGAGGTGAAAATTTACCTCTCTTTTTTGTTGAATTGATTGATTATTACGGATATAGAGTTTATAATAATAGAGAAAAGTATAAAGTCATGAGAAATTAAAGGAAACTTATGATCTACTTAGGGAGGATGAGATATGTTTTTTAGGAAAAAGCACGGTAAAGAGATAGAAGATTATACGAAAAGAGTAGAAAACATACAAGAGCTTATCAAGAATGCAGATGCCATTGTGATTGGTGCAGGTGCAGGTTTATCTGCTTCCGCAGGACTAGAGTATGGTGCTAGAAGATTTCAAACTAAGTTTCCAGATTTTTATCGTAAATATAAAATACTGGATATGCAAGCGGCTACTATATTTCAGTATGAAAGTCCAGAAGAATATTGGGCCTATTGGAGTAGACATGTTTATTATAATCGTTATGAGTTAGAAACAAATGAAACATACCAAAATCTCAAAAAGCTTGTAGAAGGGAAGAATTACTTTGTCATCACTACGAATACGGACGCTCTTTTCTTGCGACATGGCTTTGATGAAAATAGAATCCACGCTACCTATGGAGATTATGGTTTCTGGCAGTGCTCTACTCCTTGTCATAATGGTACCTATGATAATAAAGAGCAGGTGCTAGAAATGGTAGAAAGACAAAGGGAAATGAAAGTGCCAACAAACATGATACCACGTTGTCCAAAGTGTGGGAAAGAGATGACTGTCAATTTACGCAAAGGGCAATGTTTTGTGGAAGGTGCAGAATGGAATAAGTCAAGGGAAAACTACGAGGCCTTTATCAAAGAAAATATGGATAAAAACATTTTGTTTTTAGAATTAGGTGTTGGAAATACGATACCAGAAATCATTAAATATCCATTTTGGAGACAAGTAAATAGAGCAGATAAGGCACGCTATGTGGCATTGAATTTAGGGCAGGCATTTGCCCCAAGAGATATTATATATAAATCCATATGTGTGAATGTAGACATTGGAGAGTATTTAAAGGAGTTATTAAGCTAAATGAAATTTGCAAGTATTGGAACAAGTATGATTACAGAAAAGTATATAGCAGCAGCCTTAGAAACTAAGAGGTGGAAGTATCAAGGAACTTATTCAAGAAATCATGAAAGAGGAGCAGAGTTTGTAAAGAAGTTTGGAGTAGATAAGGTTTATACTAGTTTAGAAGATTTGGCAGCAGATGGTGAAATAGATGCTGTCTATGTCGCATCTCCGAATGCACTGCATTTTCAACAAAGTTGTTACCTTCTTAGACATAAGAAACATGTTATTTGTGAAAAACCATTGGCAAGCAATAGCTATCAGGTTGAGCAGATGTTAGACATAGCAAGACAAGAGGGTGTGATTTTAATGGAGGCTATGAAATCAGTCTATGCACCCGCATTTGAATGTGTAGAAAAGGAAATAGATAAGCTTGGCACAATCAGGCAAGTACAATTTCAATTTTGCCAATATTCATCTCGCTATGATAATTTTAAATTAGGGAAGATTGAAAATGCCTTTAATCCAGCACTTTCTAATGGAGCTTTGATGGATATTGGAGTATATTGCGTCTACCCTATTGCACTATTGTTTGGAATGCCTAAGCGTATTCAAACCATAGCAACCAAATTACACAATGGAATTGATGGGCAAGGAGGAGCTATCTTAGAGTATGATGGCTTCTTTGCTCAAATTTCTTATTCTAAGGTAGCTTCTGCATGTATTCCAAGTCAAATTCAAGGGGAAGAAGCTTGTCTATTGATTGATCATATTTCAAAACCTATTAATATTCAAAAGATTTCTAGAACTGGTGATTCGAACGTGATTTTCCAAGAAGATTTGGATCGTGCCATGGTACATGAATCTAATGCATTTGCTGATATGGTGGAAGGAAAAAGAGAGGTAGAAAGGTATCAAGAAGCTTCTAGTATTACCATGAAAATTATGGATGAGATGAGAAGGCAGATAAATTTGGTTTTTCCTGCCGATTCCATAGAGGTGGATACTGGAAATGGAGGTAAGGATGAAACATATGGATCTTAAATTAGCAGAACCATTAGCAACAGCAAGGCAAATGCAGCAGTTAGATAGAGAAACAATGAAGGAATTACAGATAGATTCTAAAGAATTGATGTACCGAGCAGCTTATGCGATATTTCGTCTTATCTTAGAGGAACATATGCTAAAGGGAAAAGAAAAAGTCCTGATCTTGTGTGGAGTAGGGAACAATGGAGGAGATGGCTATGTACTAGCACATCTCCTTAGTGCGTATCTAGAGGTTATGATCTGTATGCCCAAGGGAGATCCCAAAACAGAAGATAGTATCTACTATTATCAACAATGTAAGAAAAATGCAAGGATTAAATATACAAAATCCAGTAAGGATTTAGGAGATTTGGATGAAAGCTGGTTGATCATAGATGCCGTATATGGAACTGGATTTCGTGGAGAGCTTGGAGAAGAGGAACAAGTTGAGTTTGCCTTTTGTAATAGACAAAAAGCTTTTCGAATTTCGGTAGATATTCCTTCCGGGTTACACTGTGACACTGGGACTAGAGCACAGCAAGCATTTGAATCTGATTTATGTATCAGTTTTGAGTTTAAAAAGCCAGCTTTGGTTAGTTATCCAGGAAAGGGCTGTAGTAAGGAACTAAGAATTGTATCTATCGGATTTCCAGATAAAGTTAGGCGGGAACTAAAGCCAGAGACTTATTATCTTAATCAAGGGATATTAGAGTATTTTGAAAGAGGACGGCCAGATAACACTCATAAGATGACTTATGGAAAAGTATTATCTGTATGTGGCAGTGAATATATGACAGGAGCGGCCTATTTTGCAGCCATGGGAGCTTTGCGAAGTGGAGCAGGGCTAGTAGAAGTGGCAGCGAGTAAATCGGTGCTAAAAATCTTGCAGACAAACTTAAGAGAGCCTATTTTTGGTGCCTATGATTCCACGCAAGAATTTAAAGAAGTATATCCTGATTTAGGACAGTATCAAGTAGTATTACATGGCTGTGGAAGTGGCCTAGACCAAGAAGAATTGTTGGAGTATTTGATAAGAAATACACAACATTGTCTTATTTTAGATGCAGATGCACTCAATCTTTTGGCAAAAAGAAAGGAATTGTTATACTTAGCCAAAGCGGAAGTTGTTCTAACTCCTCATCCAGGAGAAATGGCAAGGTTATTAGAAACTACTAGTGCTAAGATTCAAGAAAATCGCATAGAATCAGCTAAGCTGTTTGCAATACAATATCAGTGCACTGTTGTGTTAAAGGGGGCAGCAACCGTGATTGCTAGTAAAGATGGAATCATTGCCATCAACTCATCTGGGAATGCAGGTTTAGCAAAAGCAGGTAGTGGAGATGTTTTGGCAGGTATGATTGCAGGCTATTGTGCTAGTGAAGGACTTACTTTTGAGTCTATATGCGGCGCTGTTTATGCCCATGGCGCCAAAGGAGATAGGCTCGCTAGGAAAAAAGGACAACGCGAGATGTTGCCAAGTGATATGTTGTTGTAAGGAAAGGGAAATTCTTAATTTTGTGTGAAGAATGATAGCAGTGTTGCAATTTGTCACATAAATGTATATAATAGATGCTATGCGCACCTGCACGGTGTTGCAATGTATCTACGGAGGTGTTCATGATTCGCATTGGATTAGACATAGGTTCTACTACAATTAAAGCAGTTGTAGTGGATGAAAATAATAAAATTTTATATACAAAATACGAAAGACATCTAGCTCAAATCAAGGAAAAGATGTATGATTTAATTTCTGAAATTCATGGAGAATTTCCTTTGGAAGAAGAAGTTGGTTTAAGTATCTCAGGTTCTGCAGGAATGGGAATTGCAAATGATACAGGAGTACAATTTGTGCAAGAGGTATTTGCAACTAGGATTGCAGTTAAATCCATGATTCCAGAGGCAGATGTGGTAATCGAGTTGGGAGGCGAGGACGCCAAAATTTTGTTTTTGAGTGGTCTAAGCGAAGTTCGTATGAATGGTTCTTGTGCAGGTGGAACGGGTGCTTTTATTGATCAAATGGCAACTTTATTAAATATCAATCCTATGGAATTGAATGACTTAGCTATTCATAGCGAAAAAATATACAGTATCGCTTCGCGCTGCGGTGTATTTGCAAAATCGGATATTCAGCCATTGTTAAATCAAGGTGCAAATAGAAATGATATTTGTGCGAGTATTTTGTATGCAGTAGTAAATCAAACGATAGCAGGTTTGGCACAAGGAAGAGATATCGAAGGAAATATTGTGTATTTAGGAGGTCCTTTAAATTTCTTTTCTCACCTTCGAACCGCTTTTGACAATACACTTAACTTAAAGGGAATTCTACCTGAAAATTCTCTTTATTTTGTTGCCCTAGGAACCGCTATGGCACAAACAGATATACCTGTAAAAATGAAAGATGTGATAGCAAAATTAGCATCTTACGAGTCAGGGAATCAATATGTTAGTTGTAAACCTTTATTTGCAAATCAAGCAGATTTTGATGAGTTTTGTACAAGACATAAGGCACATGAAGAACCTAATTTAGTTCCTTTAAAAGGAAAATCTTACATAGGGATCGATGCAGGATCCACTACGTTAAAAGCAGTGCTTATTAACGAAGATGGGGATTTAGTTGATTATAAATATATGGAAAACAAAGGAACTCCAGTAGTATTAGTAAAGGATTTCCTTGAAATGATATATGAGAAATATAAGGATTTAGAAATTGCAGGATTTGCTACCACTGGCTATGGAGAAGAGATGATTAAACAAGCCTTTCATGCTGATATGGGATTAGTTGAAACGATGGCACATTTTACAGCAGCTAAGAAATTTGATCCTAAGGTTGATTTTATTATCGATATTGGAGGCCAAGATATTAAGTGTTTCAAAATTAGAAATGGCGCTATTGACAATATCTTTTTAAACGAAGCTTGTTCTTCTGGCTGTGGATCATTCTTACAGACCTTTGCACAAGCCTTAGGGGAAGATATTGAGTATTTCTCTAATTTAGGACTTTTTGCTGAGCATCCAGTAGACCTTGGATCACGCTGTACTGTCTTTATGAATTCTTCTGTGAAGCAAGCACAAAAGGATGGTGCTGGAATTGAAAATATATCAGCTGGTCTTTCGATCAGTGTAGTTAAAAATGCCTTATACAAGGTAATTAGAGCTAGCTCAGGAAAAGATTTGGGCGATAATATAGTAGTGCAAGGCGGCACTTTCTTAAATAATGCCGTACTTAGAGCTTTTGAGCAGGAGATAGGGAAGTCAGTAACAAGACCGAATATATCGGGACTTATGGGAGCTTACGGTGCAGCACTTTTTGTAAAAGAGAATTTTAAAGAGGGAAAAAGTGCAATTATTACAAAAGAAGAACTTTTAAATTTTGAGCACAAGGCAAGTTCAACCACTTGTAAAATTTGTCAGAATCATTGTAAATTAACCATTAATACTTTCGGAAATCAGCAAAGGTATGTTGCGGGAAATTTATGTAGTAGACCTGTGAAACAAAAAGCAAAGGAAGTAGAGGATTCCAACTTATTTGAATATAAGGCGAAGCTATTGTCATCCTACTCAAGTTTTGTGGGGAAAAGAGAGCAGATTGGAATTCCCTTAGGACTTAATTTGTTTGAATTACTTCCATTTTGGCATACTTTCTTCGGAAAATTAGACTTTGGAGTGGAAGTGAGTACTGCTTCTACTAGAGACTTATACTTGAAAGGTCAACATACCATTCCTTCAGATACCGTATGTTACCCTGCAAAAATCATGCATGGACATATTGAAGATTTGTTAGATAAGAATGTAGATGCTATTTTCTATCCTTGTATGAGTTATAATATAGACGAAGGTTTAGGCGACAATAATTATAACTGCCCAGTGGTTGCCTATTATCCGGAAGTAATTGGATCGAATATGAATTTGCGTGGCAAAAAGTTGATGAATGATTATTTAGGCCTACATAGACCAAAAGATTTTGTGATTAAGATGCAGGCAATCCTAGAGAGAGAATTTGGTAATGTTAGCATAGCTCAGGTACAAGAAGCCACAGATGCTGCCTTTGCAGAATATCAATCTTTTATGGAGCGAATTAGGAATCGTGCCAAGGCCTATATGGAGAAAGCAATCAATGAAAAGCTCCCTATTATTGTTTTAGCAGGAAGACCGTATCATCTAGACCAAGAGATCAATCATGGAATCCATAGATTTATCAGTGATTTTGGTGCTGTTGTATTAACAGAGGAAGCCATTAGTCATTTGGTAGATCCCGTGAAGGTAAGTGTATTGAATCAGTGGACCTATCATTCTAGATTATATGCAGCAGCTAAATTTGTAGGAGAATCTGAATATGAAAATATTAATTTTGTACAACTAGTTTCTTTTGGATGTGGAGTAGACTCCATTACGACAGATGAGGTAAGAGCTATTCTAGAGAGAAAATCTAAGATATATACACAAATTAAGATAGATGAGATCACTAATTTAGGCGCTGTCAAAATAAGATTGCGAAGTTTATTTGCAGTGATGCCACAGTAGGCAAATACAGGAGGAATCGATGAAAAGAATTGAATTTACAAAGGAAATGAAAAAGACACATAAAATTTTATTTCCGAATATGTGTGATATTCATTTTAGGATATTACATCGTGTATTTAGTGCCTATGGTTATCAGGTAGAATTATTAACAAACGATGGGCGTTCTGTAGTAGATGAAGGGCTGAAATATGTACATAATGATACTTGTTACCCTGCCTTATTAACTATAGGGCAAATGATAGATGCTTTGAAAACAGGAGATCATGATTTGGATAAGGTAGCACTTATGATGACCCAAACAGGGGGAGGGTGTCGTGCATCTAACTATATTCACCTATTGCGTAAAGCCTTAGAAAATGCAGGGATGGGTCATATACCTGTGATTTCTGTGAACTTATCAGGGATGGAGAAAAACAGTGGATTTAAAATCACCTTGCCTATGCTTAGAAGAGCTATTGCTGCTGTAATTTATGGAGATTTGTTGATGTTATTGTCAAATCAAACAAAGCCATATGAAGTAAAGTCAGGGGAAAGCAAAGAACATGTAGAAAAATGGGTAGACTTTATTTGTCAGAAATTTATTGAGAAAAAAGGGATTTCACAACGAGAAATTGAGAAATATATGAAGCAAATTATCTCTGATTTTTCAGGAATAGAAAAGAAAAATATAGTAAAGAAAAAGGTGGGAATCGTTGGAGAAATCTATGTAAAATATTCTCCTATTGCCAACAATCATTTAGAAGAGTTTTTAGCAGAGCAAGATTGTGAAGTTATGGTACCAGGACTTTTGTCCTTTATGCTCTTTAAGATTGATAATAGATTAGAAGATATTAAATTATATGGTGGTGGCAAGCTAAAGAAAATGGTGGTAAATAAATTGTATCGCTATTTTACAAAGTTTGAAACTATCTTTATCGGTGCGTTAGAGGGAAGTGATTTTGTGAAACCATCTCCCTATGTAGAATTAAAGAAACTAGTGGAACCTCTAATTGGACACGGTTGTAAAATGGGAGAAGGTTGGCTTCTTACAGCTGAAATGATGGAATTAATTGAACATGGATATGAAAATATTGTTTGTGCCCAACCATTTGGATGTTTGCCAAATCATATTGTAGGAAAAGGTATGATTCGTAAAATTAGAGAAATTCATCCAAAGGCAAATATTGTACCAATTGATTATGATCCAGGAGCGACAAAAGTGAATCAAGAAAATAGGATTAAACTGATGTTAGCTATGGCTGAATAATAAAAAAAGAATTTCATAATGGAGGAAAGTATGAAAAAAGTGAAAGTTTTAGTTTTAAGTATGTTAGCAGCGGTAAGTATGTTAATGGTAGGATGTGGTTTGTTTGGGATTGATGCATCTAATTATATGGATTTAGAAATTCAATCAACTTATTTAGATAACCACTCAGATGAGTTAGTAAGCATGTATGGGGATGGAACTTCTATGGAAGATTTGCAGTACATCTACGAGCAAGGTGTTCTAGTAGAGGTTGAGTATATTTTAAGCTCTTATTCAGGCGTTGATACTACCGTATTATCTCAAGAGACATTAGATCGTGGTTATGCAATTTTAGATGAAATTTATAGCCATACAAAGTATGAAGTAGGAGAAGCTACACAAGTAGGAAGCAACTATGAAATACCAATTACTATTTACCCAATTGATACCGTGGTTAATTCATTGACAACAAGTTTTTATGATGAGTTAATTGCAGAAATTGAAAGTATAACTGATTACACAGAATTAAATGAATATGCAGCAACAGCTATTTTAGATGAATTAGAAGCTAATTTAGGAAACGTTGGATATTTAGATCCAGTGGATGTGACAGCTATGATCGTGGAAACAAGTGAATACTTAGAAATCACATCAGATACATGGCAAACAATTGATACTTATATTATTGGATATGATTTTGAATAATTGCTAGAATATATAGCAGCCTAGAACATGTGACATGTAAATACATGATGTTCTAGGCTGTTTTGTGTTCCGAAATAAATGGACTTATGAATTTAGAGATCCTCTTTTAAAAGCTGTGCTAGATGGGAAATAAGCTTATCTACATCTCCATCAGCAAAGCAATAACCATCCATACCAGTGGCCCTACTGCCCTCTATATTTAGCGCCATGTCATCAATAAAAAAGCAGGTAGAAGGATCTAGCTGGAATTTGTTATAGAGTTCTTCGTATATGTATTTTTGCGGTTTCAAGCACTTCACTTGAGCAGAAAATAGGATTCCATCAAAAAGCTCAATGCTTGGAATTACTTTTTGGTAACAAGTTAAGAGGCGAACAGAAGCATTAGAGCAAAGGTAGATTCCATAGCCAAGCTCCTTTAAACGCGTTACTAAGTTTCCCATTTCTATGATTGGACTCATACAATATTCATGCCAATGAGCAAAGCAAGACCTAGCAGCCTCATGTAGACGTTTTGGTAAACGTTTGCACATAATTTCAATAGCATCTGCTTCTTCTAATAATCCCATATCAAGGAGTAGCCATTCAGGTGAAATGAATACAGCTGTATTTACCAACTCTATATCTTCTTTTGATTCTATAAATTTTCTACATACTTTATAAGTATCATATGCTACTAATACTTTGCCCATATCAAATACTATATTTTTTATCATGATGAATACTTCCCTTCTTTTTCTGAAATTATTATATCATAGAGAATGTCAATTTGAAATAAAAGATTGATTTTGTCTTAAAATTGTGTATACTTGAAGTGATATTAAATATATTTCTAAAGGAGAAAGATATGGATAAATTTTTTGGGATTTCTGAGCGAAAATCCAGCGTAAGAACAGAAATTATCGCGGGGCTTACTACCTTTTTTGCAATGGCATACATCGTAGTGACGAACCCGAATCAAGTAGTTGGCTTTAGCCACTTGGTGGAAGGAGCAGATCCAGCCTATGCTCAAATTTGGAATGCTGTCTATGTAGCATCTATTATTGCAGCTGTAATTGGCACGGTGCTGATGGGGGTTTATGCGAAACTGCCTTTTGCACAAGCTTGTGGAATGGGATTAAATTCCTTTTTCTTTGTTTCTTTCATATTGCCTTATATGATAGCAGGGGAAAGCGTAATTGATGGTTATCAAGCAGGCTTAGTCATTATCTTAGTGTCAGGAATCATCTTCCTGATTTTATCGATCACTGGGATTAGAGAAAAAATTGCAAAAGCATTGCCAGATTGTTTGAAGAAAGCAATCCCAGCAGGAATTGGATTATTTATTGCATTTATTGGATTTCAAAATGCAGGAATTGTAGAGAGCAATGAATATGTGCTGATTCAATTTGTGGATATTCATGGGGGGCTTTCTAGTGAAGCGGGGATTGTATCAGTAATGCCAGCATTACTAGCTTTGCTAGGATTAGTATTGATTGGAATTTTAGAAAAGAAAAAAGTAAAAGGTTCTGTACTTATTAGTATCCTTAGTATTGCCATTTTGTACTACCCTTTAACAGGGACTGTTCCTTCCTTTGATTTGGCACAAGTTGGACAAGCTTTTGGAGATTTTGCAAGTATTGGAGTTACTGGAGTATTTCAAGCTGATTCATGGACAAATGCATTCACTAGCCCAATTATTGGTGGAGTCGTTACTGCGATTATGCTAATCATTACCTTCTGTATTGTAGATATGTTTGATACCATTGGAACCCTGTATGGTACAGCGGCTCAAGCAAATATGCTGGATGAAAATGGAGACCCAATTAATATTACAAAGGCGATGACTTGTGATTCTGTAGCAACAGTAGTAGGAGCAACCATGGGAACTTCTACTTGTACAACTTTTGTAGAGAGTGCAGCAGGAGTTGGTGCAGGTGGTAGAACTGGTTTATCTAGTTTAGTTACTGCTGGATGCTTTTTTATCTGTTTATTTTTAGCACCATTTGCTTCTTTAGTACCTGCTTGTGCAACAGCACCAGCATTAATCTACGTTGGGGTTCTTATGATGAGAAGCTTCTCTAAAGTGGACATGATGGATCCAGTAAGCGCAATTCCAGCGTTTCTTTCTTTAATCATGATGCCACTGACTTATTCTATCTCTAATGGAATTGGGATCGGAGCAATTGCTTATGTAGTAATTACCGTGTGTACTGGAAGATTTAGAAAGAAGGATATTGTAGTTACCATTATTGCTTTGCTATTTATTATTAAATTTATTAATGTAACAGTGTAATGATTCAAGAGTATCTTGAGGGAGGAAATCATGCAAAAAAAGCCGAATGTAATACTGATTTATGCAGATGATTTGGGTTACGGAGATTTATCTTGTTATGGGGCACAGGAAATTAGCACCCCTAATGTAGATCGATTAGCAGAACATGGAATCAAATTTTCGAATGGATATTCTACTTCTGCCGTTTGTACCCCAGCAAGATATAGTTTATTGACTGGGGAATATCCTTTTCGCAATCCAGATACGAGAATACTACCCGGTAATGCAAAATGTATTATTGGAAAAGAGCAAATGACACTTCCTAAAGTATTTAAACAAGCAGGTTATCAAACCGCAGTTGTTGGGAAGTGGCATCTTGGAATGGGAGAAGGTGAAATTGACTGGAATCAAACCATTGATCATAATCCTAATGATATCGGTTTTGACTATTCCTTTGTTTTTCCAGGAACTAACGATAGGGTTCCTTGCGTTTATGTGGAAAATGGTAAGGTGTTTGGATTGGACCCAATAGATCCTATCCAGGTGAGTTATGATGCTACTTGTCCCTATGAGGAGATAGAGACCTATTCTAGAAACCCTGAAAAGCTTAGATTTACTTCTTCCCATGGTCATAATCAAAGTTTGATCAATGGGGTGGGGAGAATTGGTTATATGCGAGGCGGCAAGTCTGCTCTTTGGAAAGATGAAGACCTTGCAGAAACGTTCCTAGAAAAAGTAGAAAACTTTATTAGCAATAATCAAGAACCTTTCTTTGTATTTTATTCCTTACATCAACCACATGTACCAAGGGTGCCAAATGAAAAGTTTGCAGGAAAATCTAGTTTGGGAGCAAGAGGCGATGTTATTCTAGAATTAGACTGGTGTGTTGGTGAATTAACAAAGTACTTAGAAGAAAAAGAGTTACTTGAAGATACGATATTAATTTTTTCTAGTGATAATGGGCCTGTTTTAGATGACGGCTATGATGATTTTGCAGAAAAGAGGAAGGGCACACATAAACAAGCAGGACCACTAAGGGGTGGGAAATATAGTAAGTTTGATGGGGGTGCGAGAGTTCCATTTATAGTGTCGTGGAAAAATCATACAAGAAAAGATATTTCACAAGCTCTTGTTTCACAAGTAGATTTCGTAGCTTCTATGGCTAAGATGTTAGAAATAGACTTAGAACATGGATCCTGTGTAGATAGCGAAGATCACCTTGAGGCTTTTTTAGGCAATTGTTCCTTTGCAAGAGAGGAATATATGTATGAAAGTGTGAATAAAGCACATGTCTTAAGGAGAGGGAAATGGTCT
>CAYJHO010000013.1:0-37652 GCA_964369945.1 uncultured Lachnospiraceae bacterium | reverse complement strand
CAAAGAAAGGAGGCTATTACACGTCTATTTTTCATCTAACATTCATTCGACTTTATATAATATAGTATGGAGTTGTCTTAAAAGCTTATGTGCTTAAAAATCGAAATAATATTTTTCCAAATAAAAATAAACGAATATTCTAAGTTATAGTTGATAAGTTTTATCCGTTTCATTTATTTTATGCAAGTCACACAGGAAGATTTCTTCAAAAAACGTATCATCCTTCAATTTTTGGATATATCACAAGCTTTTGGTTGAAAGGATGCTGATCCTTCTTATTTTATTAAGAAAAAATTAATGTATTTTCAGGGATGGCCTCTGAAAGAAACGTTGTAATTAGTAGTCTAATTTGTTATAATAAGGGCATTGTGTTGATAGGGAGGAAAAGAGATGAAGAAATCGATTCGTACCATGTTATTAACCCTTGCTCTTATTGTACTTGTAGCAGGTGGTTTTTTAGGAAAATTTTTATATGATAGATATTCAGAAGGGGATGAAAGAGCAGATTTGAATGCTTACTTTGAAGTAGAAGAGGGAGAAACAGCCCTTGTAATAGATCATACTTTAGTAGCCAATCAGGCTAGAATGGTAAATGGGGTCTATTATTTAGATCTAATTACCATACATGAGTATTTTCATGATAGATTTTATGTATCCGTAGAAGATGAGGAACTTCGCTATACCGATGCAAATATGCTAGTGGTTGCCAAGATGGATAGTAGCGCATGGACAAAGGAAGTAGCTGATCAGGTGACAGAACAGATTGAAAGCTATACCCTTGCATTTCTAGAAGGAGAAACTGCCTATATTGCTATTGATTTTGTGGCGAAGTTTGTGCCATTAGGCTATGCAGGTTTTGAAGAGCCTAGTCGATTGGTGGTAAGTACTGAGCTAGAGAGCCACGAAGTTGCTTTATTAAAAGAAGAGACAGTGGTGAGACGTTTGGCTGGAATTAAAAGTGAAATTTTGACCGATGTGAGTGCCGAAGATAGTTTATATGTTTTGAATAAAGATAGTGTCGATGGGTGGATAGAAGTAGCCACCTATGATGGATATCGTGGTTATGTAAGGGAGCAATATATTAGCGAATATGCCACTATGATGTTGGATTTAAATATAACAGATTATGTACAACCTGAATATACCTCAGTTCAGTTAGAGGAGCCAGTTTCCTTAGGATTTCATGCTATTTATGGAATGGCAGGAAATGATAGTTTATCAAGTTTAGCAGCGACTGCTCATAGTATGAATGTAATTTCTCCTACTTGGTATGCGGTGGACGATGTGAATGGAGGCATTGCTTCCTTTGCTAGTGCAAGTTATGTAACGACAGCACATGCACTGGGATTAGATGTTTGGGCACTTGTGGATGATTTTAGTTATGATGTAGATATGTATGAAGTGTTAAGTAAGAGTGCTTCAAGGACAAACTTAATTAACAACTTAATGGAACAAGTTGCACTTACTGGCATCGATGGAATTAATATAGATTTTGAAGGAATACGTTCTGATGAAGGAATTCATTTTATTCAATTTTTAAGAGAACTTTCTATTGAATGTAGAGAGGAAGGTATTGTATTATCAGTAGATAATTATGCACCTAACTCAGGAAATGGTTATTATGATTACGAAGAACAGGGGATTGTTTGTGATTATGTGGTATTGATGGGATATGATGAACACTGGGGTGGTAGTGGAGACCCAGGAAGTACTTCAAGTCAAGAATTTACCAATAACTCCTTAACAAATATCACAGAGCTAGTACCAGCAGACAAAGTGATTCATGCCCTACCGTTTTATACGAGACTTTGGAAAACAGATGGAGACACTGTGACAGATAGTGCCATTATTATGCTAGAAATGCAAAATGTTGTGAATAATTATGGAATGTCTGTAGAATGGAATGATGAAACAGGGCAAAATTATGCTTGGGTTGAAAATTCAGAAGGGGTACTCTATCAAATGTGGATTGAAGATATTACTTCTCTTCAAAATAAGTTAGAAGCAAGCGTGAATCATGAAGTGGCAGGGGTAGCTGCTTGGAGATTAGGCTTTGAAAATAAGGGAACATGGGATTTGATACAGATTTATTTAGATAGAATGAAATAAAACACTCTAGTTAGAGTTATGTGCAGCCAAGGACGCAAGGATATATGTGACCTTGGCTGCTTTTTATTCTTCCTGAAAATAGCCTAAGATTCCATCACTAATTACCTGTGCCATCTTTTCTTGATAGCTAGGCGTATTGAGCAAAATTGCTTCGTCTGGATTGCTTAGAAATCCGCATTCTACAATGAGAGTAGTTGGAATTGTCTTGGTCAAAAGGTAATAGGTGTTATTGCTTTTGCTTTCTTTGCTGGTATTGGGATTCACTGCCGAATTCAACTGCTCTTGTAAGTAGGAAGCAAAGCGTGCAGCTTCTGTGTTTTTGCTATAGTAGAAGACCTGTGGTCCATTTACAGAAGGATCAGAAAAGCTGTTTTGATGTAAGCTTATGACTAAATCCACCTCTTCTTGGTTTATGATTTCTAAGCGGTGAACCAGATCTTCCATCTTTTTATTGGTAGAATTTTCGCTATAGTGTCCCATATCTGTGGTTCTAGTCATAATGACATCCACTCCTTCTTCCGTTAGATATTCCTCTAATAAAAGAGCCAGTGAAAGGTTAATATCCTTTTCGTAAATTCCATCTGCGGATACTTTTCCAGGGTCAATGCCTCCGTGACCTGCATCTACCACAATGGTTAAGGAAGAATCTGCTTCAGAAGAAGGGGGAGTGTCTTTGGGTGTACTAGTAACATAGAAGGCGGTTTCACGTGAGATATAGACCATGGAAATAAGTAGAATCAGAGTCATGGCAACACTCATTCGACGATAATATTTATCAGGCATAAAAAAAGACTCCATTTTTTATTACTATATGTGGAGTCTTAAAAGAATATGATAAGTTAGGATTTACTATAATTTTCTTTTATCTTTATTTGGTTTTCAATATAGAGGTAATCTTCTTCAGGCAGTTCAGCCTTTACAAGAAAATTAAATAGGAGTTCCATTGCTTTCCTTCCTTGTAACATTGGTTGCTGGGAAATGGTAGCATGGATTTTTCCTTGTTTTAGTAATTCAATAATTTGAGGTGTTTCATCAAATGTGATTAAAGTAATGTCTCGTTGTAAAGAGGCAATTGCCCTTGTTACGCCTAATGCACCTGCGGTAGCAACGAAAATAGTAGAAATAGCAGGATATTTTCTTAACATCTCTTTGGTATTTTCATAGGCAATAATATCATCGTCAAGGCAGTCACAAATTTCTGCAATAGGAAAGAGACTAGGAGAAAGAGATTCTGTAAATCCAGAAACTCTAGAAACATGTCCCGCTATATTAGAGGATCCACTGATAATACCTAGGGTAGCACCTTCTGGCTTTATGAGGGCAAGAAGGCCAGCCGCTATGTTACCCCCCTGATAGTAATTAGATCCCACATAAGAAAGTCGTTGGCAGTTTTCTACATCTGTATTTAAGGTAATAACAGGAATGGATTGTTCCATAAGCTCATTTAATTTATGTACAATGCTTTCATGATTGATAGGGGTCAAAATAAGGGCAGAAACATGTGCTTCCATTTCAGCAATCATGGCTAATTGGGTAGCGGCATCAAATCCTTGCATTTCTTTTAGCTCTACCTTGATTCCATAGTGGCGATATTCCTCCTCCATTTGGGAAATGGCAAGCTTGATATCATAGAAAAAGGGATTCCCAATGGAAGTTAGAATGATTCCAATCGTGTAAGCTTTTTTCCTTGCTGCCAAGGCTTTTCCGGCAATATTTGGTGTATAGCCTAGCATTTCTGCGCAGCTACGAACTTTGCTAGCAGTTTCTTCGTTCACGCGGCCACGGTTATTGAGGACACGATCTACGGTGCCTCTAGAGACGCCACTAACTTCAGCAATTTTCTTAATGGTTACAGTCATGATATGTTTTCCTTTCTTTTTAACCAGGATATAGTTCTCATATAACATAAATAAGTGACAGTGCTAATACTCCAAGTGATAGGATAAAGCGTATAAATAATACGAATGTTGTGGAAGTGAGGCATCACAAGTGATAGCACAGATACACGCACAAAACACCAACAAATTAGCATGACTAGCATAGGGGTAATGGAGTTTCCAGCTCCTCTTAAAATGGCAGCCATTCCATAGGAAAAGGCCATGAGAAAGAAGAACAAAGATACCGTATTAGAGCGCTCTACTCCATAGGCGATCACCTCTGGGTTGGAATCAAAAGCAGGCAAAATCAGAGGGGAGAAGAAAAAGAATAGTAGTCCTATCAATGCAGATAAGCCTAGCATCCAAGCAAGTCCGATATAGGAACCAATTCTAGCTCTAGTGGTATCTCCAGCACCTAGGTTTTGACTGACAAAGGTGGTCAAAGCCATAGAAAAACTAGTGACTGGTAAAAAGGCAAAGCCTTCGATTTTCATATAGGCCCCATTGCCTGCCATGGCCAAAGAACCAAAGCTGTTGATATGGGACTGGATAAACACGTTGGCAAAGGAGATAATGGAGGTTTGAAAACCTGCCGGAATTCCAATGATCAATATTTGTTTCAATAATGCAAAATCTATGCGTAACTGTTTGAATCTTACTTGGTAGCAATCTTTTGTAGTTAGCAAACGGTAGAAACAAAAGAGGGCACTCAAAGTTTGAGCTATGATAGTAGCTAAGGCTGCAGACCCAACTCCAAATCCAAGGACTGGAATAAAGAGAATATCGAGTCCTACATTGATACAAGAAGATAGAATCAAGTATTGCAGCGGTCTCTTGCTATCCCCGATTGCTTGCAAAATACCTACAAAAATATTGTAGAGAACAAAACTTAAAGATCCTGCAAAATAAATGCTAAAGTAAGTCACTGATTTGTCAATCACATCGGTTGGAGTATCCATAAGTACAAGAATCTGTGGAGCAAAAAGGACTCCAATTAGTGTGAGCAAAATACCACAAAAAAAGCCAAAGAAAATGGTGGTATGCACTGCCTTGCTAACACTTTGTTTGTCACCTGCTCCATAGTATTTAGAGATTACAACACCTCCACCCATGGAAAGACCCTGAAAGACTCCTACCAATAACATGATTAGGTTACCAGAGGAAGAGACAGCAGCAAGGTCACTGCTGTCTAAAAACATGCCTACAATTAAAGAGTCGGCAAGGTTATATAGTTGTTGGAATAGGTTTCCAAGCATAAGTGGGAGGGCGAAGTTTAATAGTATTTTAGAGATATTTCCCTCGGTCATTAAATTTGTCGTTGATTTCATTTAGTTTGTGTCGACTCCATATACTTCTATTTCATAAATTCTAGCGGCACTGTCGGTACCCTGTGTTGCTTTGATGACTTCAAATTTCACATATCTTCCTTGGATAGGAGGAAAGCTATCTTTTGTGGTACCTGCTTGATTGTCAGTTACTTCTACTACTTGTGTGAAGTTTTCTCCGTCTTCACTGATGTAAATATGGTATTCCATGGTATTCATGCTTGCACCTTCTCCACCTGCTTCTGCATGGGATACCACAACAGAACTTAGGGTATAAGCATCTTCTAAGTCGATGATGATACTGTGAGGGGCTGGTCCTGTGGCACACCACTTCTTCCCAAAATCTCCATCCACGGCCATAAAGTCGGCCTCGCCATCGTGAACAAAGGAACTAGCACTGACTGGCTTGTCTGCGGATAATAGGGGGAGCGTAGCATTGGCCTCTAAGCCATCACTTACCACAATATGTGATTCAGAAGTGTAAGTAGTCTCACCAGCTTCGTTTGTGGCAGTAATGGTGACGGGATAAGTTCCTGGACGATCATAACTTACCGTAACTTCTGTACCAGTGGCACTAGTCTGACTACTGCCTTCTAAGTTCCAAGTTACCGTTTCCGTATTGGCAGAACTTTTGCTAGTAAAGGTAATGCTAGAGCCTGTTCCTACATAGGTGTCACTTGCAGTAAAGGCGGCATTTGGAAGGGAAGCGTCTGGAAAGCTTAGTTCAACCGTGGCAGCAGTGCCCTCTGTAAAATCTCCATTTACAGGCAATACCATAAGACTAGTAGTTAAGCTTTCAGGATCTCTTGCCAATTGGTTTAGGTAAAAGTGGGTCTGATTGGTGACTCCTAATAGGGAGAGTTTTCCCTCGGTATTCACTTTGTATATTTCATAATAGCTAGCAGGAACATCGCTGGTAAAAGAAAGGCGAATACTGGCATGCATACCTTCTTCATCAAAGAGCACATCCTCTATTTGTAAGTTTTCTATGCGTGCTGCTTCAAAGTCTTGTTCTTGATAAAGAGAAATATTTCCTAGGGATAGTTGGTAATCTTCCTTTGTTTCTAAACTGCTTACTTGATAGGAAATTTCTGTAATGACCTTTCCTACATACGCAGATAAATCATAGCTTATGTTTGTCCAAGTGTTTTCCAAGGTAGTATCTGCAGGAATGAGAGCAGTACTTCCATCTTGAAAGCTGATAAGGGCATCTAGCTTGGTTTCTGTATTTGCCTTTGCTATGGTAGTAAATAGGGTATCTGCTTCCACCTCTAAGGCACATTTGTAAAGAATTAGATTGCTAGTGCTGTCAGTCTCCATACTACCTGTATAACATAGAGAGTGAGCACCATAGTAGCTATCTTCATCAGATAGTCGTGCTTCTAGATTATTTCCTGCACCGTTTTCAATGATATAGCGGTAGCTAGGAAGAATATCTCCAATGGAGCGATTGTTCCAATCCATATGGGAAATTAGTTCGCCTTGTTTGTAGTAGTCATAACCACTCCCTATATTAAAGTTGGTGATAAAAGGAAGACTAGTTATGGCACTTTCTTCTATCTTGTAGGTGGAAATACCACGCCACTGAATATCTGCAGAATAATCGATTTCTTCCCTTGGGTTGTGGTTACGATTGACCCAAAAATCCAGTTCCTTTTCTTGAAATTCTTCAAAGCTCTCAGCAGAGTAGTAAGTCCAGCTTGGACAGTAGAGTCCAAGAGAGGTATAAGGCACATGTTCTTCATCTGTAAATACATCCCAACGAATGGCAGTACCATTTCCATTGGCTTGTACATCAATGCCAGCAAACAGTGAATAGGGATCGATGTCAAGAGTTTCTGCAGTTTCTTTTGAGCTTCGAAGCAATTGATCTTTCACATAATTGTTGTTGGTCCACCAGAAATTTAGAAACATATCATCGGCTACGGGTTCCCCCTCCTTAGAGATTAAAAAAGCAGAGTTTTCTTCGTTTAAGGTATTCTGCCAAGCGAGTTCCCCGTTTATGGTCATAGCATCGTAATAACTGATATGTAAATCTGTTGCAGTTTCTTTGAAATACTCTATAAAGTCTACCATAAGTTCGGCATGTTCACTGGTAAGCGGCTGTTCTGCAGTTCCTTCTGTCTCTTGGTTGATAAACCAACCATCAAAGCGATAAAGGGTGGCAACCTCCACTAATTTATCAGCCATAGGAAAGCTTCCATCGTCCTCTTGTTGTAAGAAAAGTTCTAACCATTCCATTGATCCACCGTAGGTAGCAGGAGGAAAGAAAATAGTACCTAAAACAGGAACCCCGTTTTTGTGTGCTAAATCGGTCACATCAGGGCTAGGAGGCACGATAATTCCTTCCCCAGCAGAGCCACCCCAATACACGAGCAGATCTACGTATTGCCAGAAGGTAAAGCTGTGAACATCCCCATTATTTAATCCTCGAGGAGCATTGCCGCTAGTACTTGCATTCATCACAGAGATGGCCATTACTTGGTAGTCAGCAACTTGGGTATCATTGCTAGGAACTAAGAACTCATTTTCAATGCGTGTAGCTAATGGCACCGTGCTTTGGTTATGTAAAAAGTCAGGATCCTCCTCTGGAGTCCATGAAAGTAAGGTTTCTGGAAACCAATAGGATGAGATGGGTTGGTTATCAGAAATCTGTGTACTTACAGACGCTTCTTCTGTGATCAGGTAGCGAGAATCCGTAGCTGCAACTTGTTCTTCGGTTTCTGTAGTATTTTGTGCAGTGCTACTTTGTGTATCGGTTTCTTCCTTTGCTTCCTGGCCACAAGAAATAAGGAAAAGACTGCTGGATAGGATGAGAGATCCTAAGAATAGTTTTCGTTTCATAAAGCCTCCTAAAGTAGTGAAAAACCTCCTGTGATAGAATTTAAGTGGGTCTAGCCAACCACGAAAATAATACAGGAGGTATCTAAAATGTATAGGAATAGTTTATCGTATACCACATAGGAATGCAAGCATGATTTCTTTGTTTCCTTACAATCTGAATTCACTAACTCAAACCTTGCTGAATAGCAGAAGATATACAATATTTGTAGAAATAGCAAGAGAGCTGTGTTATGATGGCTTTGAATCATTGATAGCTATTTATTTCAAGAGACGTGGAGGTCGCTATGAAAAAGAGATATTCCGTATTGCAGAATTATTGGTACATTATAAAAAGAATATCAAATACATTGATTGTATTTATGATTATCAATGCAATAGCAGTTACAGCAATTACTTATATTGGCCCACTTATTGTGAGGGAAATTATTGATGCCGTTACTATAAAGATGGTGCCAATGGAGGAAATGATAGGGATCATTATTAAATTGAGTATACTTTATTTGGTCACGAATGGAGTCTGTGAGTATGTATCACTACAAGTGTGGTATCGTACCATTGAATCTAGACATAGATTTATTCCCCTAAGAATGCAGAAGTTTCTAAGCATGAATTATGAGCACCTTGAAAAACCTGAAACATTAGATTTGGCAAGAAGAGCATATAATGCAGTGGAAATCAACAGCAAGGGTATAGAGGCTATGCTTCGAAATTCTCAATTTCTATTCATTCATTTATTGAAGTTAGGGGTGGCCATTGGTTTGGTGTCTTACTTAAGTCCACTGGTAGCAATTGTCCTCTTTTTATTTGGTTGGTTTGGAATTTTCTTGACTCATAAGGCCAGGGAGAGAACGAAATTAGAAGAAGATGGTATGGCCTCTTGGGAGAGAAAACAAGTGTATTGGGAGGAAGTGGCAAGTTCACCACAGTATGCTAAAGATATTCGTTTATTTCAAGCAAAAGACTTTTTCTTACATCGTTTAAAGGAAGTGAGAAAAGAAGCAAATCTTGGAAGATTTAAAATCAGTTATATTTGGATGCGATTTGCAAGCGTCATTCATGTGATTAACTTGGTACAAGAAGTGTTATCTTATGCTATGTTGATTTATTTTGTGATACAAGGAAGTTTGAGTGTGGGAGATTTTACCCTATATCTAGTTGTGATAAATACCTTTTCTTCTTCCATTGGAGCAGCCTTAGATTTTCTTTCGAAATTAAAAACAGATTCTGAGCATGTGAATGATTTTCGGGAGTTTTTAGAATTAGATGAGAAGGAAAATGAGAAGGTAACAGAAGAGATTCCAGAAGCTGACCGATATGAAATAGAACTAGAGAATGTAAGTTTTAGTTACACAGAGGAACATAATTTTGTATTAAAAAATATCAATCTGAAAATAGCAGCAGGAGAAAAACTAGCATTGGTAGGATTAAATGGATCAGGGAAATCTACATTAATCAAGCTCTTGTGTGGACTGTATGAACCAACAGAAGGAAGAATACTTTTAAACGGAGTGGATCGAAGCCTTTATAAAAAGGCAGATTACTATCAGCTCTTTGCAGCTATGTTTCAAGAAGTACAGATATTTGCATTGTCTATGTTGGAAAATGTTTCCATGAGTCCTAGCAGAGAAACGGATCAAGATAGAGTCCTAACTTCTATAAAAGTAGCAGGCTTAGAAGATAAAGTAGAGGGATTAAAAGATGGGATTCATACACCACTTTTAAAAGTGTTAGATGAAGATGGGACAGAGTTATCAGGTGGAGAAAGTCAAAAATTATCTTTTGCACGGGCTTTTTATAAAGATGCTAATTGTCTTATTTTTGATGAACCAACCGCAGCCTTAGATTCTCTTTCAGAGCAGAAGTATTATAGAAGTTTCCAAGAAAATTTGAAGGAAAAGTCAATCGTATTTATCTCTCATAGGCTATCCTCCACTCAATTTTGTGATCGCATTATTTTATTACAACAAGGTTGTATTATAGAAGATGGAAATCATAGAAATTTGATGGAAATGGATGGGGAGTATGCCAGACTTTACCTGATGCAAAGTAAACGATATCAAGAAGTGGAGGGGGAATAGATGAAAAAGTTGAAAAGAATTCGCTATGTATTTCGTACTTTGTACCCTGTAGCTTTTCGCTATAAACCCTTCTATCTCGTATTGGAGTTTGTAGATTTTCTTTTGGGGATTTTAGCTCCGTTTATTCAGATTATCGTACCTCCCTTGGTAATCGATGAATTGCTAGGAGAGAAGAACTTACAAACGCTAGGAATGTATGTTGCATTGGTAGTACTTGGAACTATGGGAATTGCATGGATTCGAAGAATTATATCAGAGCAAATGGATATCTATCGAATCTTATTGGAGCAAAAATATCACGAAGCTATGGTTACCTGTGCTATGGAGATGGAATACTCCTTTCTAGAACGTAGTGAAGTGCTAGATGAGATGCAAATTGCTATGGAAGGAATGGGCTGGTATTCGGGAGGAATTGTTGGAATTACCACTTCTGTTAAAGGTATTGTGACTTCATTTATTGTGGTAATAGGTACCTTATCGATTGTGTTAATCTATGCACCTTGGTTGGCGCTAGTGCTTGCTATTATATGTACTTTAAACAGTATATTACAAGCAAAGGAGCATGCCATTCAAATGAAATATTATCATGAATTAGCAAGCTTAAATCGTCGTTCTGATTATGTGTTTTCAGAGCTGTCAGATGTTGTTTCTGGTAAAGATATTCGTATTTATCAAGGACAAAAGTTAATTATGGAAAAGGTAGAACATTATGCAGGAGAAATAGGACGAGGCTTTGGTAGACAAGCGAAGGAAACGATTATGCTAAAGCAAAGTTCTAACGTGGTACAAAGTATTTCTCAATGTATTACTTATTTATATCTAGGCGTATTAGCCTTGCTTGGAAGTATTAGCATGGGGAACTTTGTGATGCTACTTTCTGCCTTTTCACAATTTAGTGCACAATTAGGCTCTCTTATGGAAGTGAGTCAGGAGTTATTTATTAAATGCTGTTATGCAGAAGATTATGGGTTCTTTCTAGAAAAATATGGAAGGAAGGCTAAAAGTAAAACCTTATTGAAAAAACTTCCAGAACATCCTAGTATATTAGAATTTCGAAATGTTAGTTTCCGATATCCAAATAGTGAAGAGTACGTGTTAAAGGACTTTACTTATCAGTATTCTTTGTCTGAAAGAATATCCATTGTGGGAGAGAATGGTGCGGGTAAATCCACCTTTATTAAGTTGATTTGCCGTCTATATTCTGTTGAAGAAGGAGATATTTTATTAGATGGAGTTAGCATATATGAGTATGAATTAGAGGAATATCAGAAACTATTTTCTGTAGTGTTCCAAGATTTTAAATTGTTTGAACAAAGCATTGCAGAAAATATTACCATGTCTAGGAACCAAGAATTAGGGGCAACAAGCATTGAGAATATGAAAAAGATGGAACTGTTAGATAAGATTGAGCAACTGCCAAAGGGATGGAACACCCAAATGTTTCGTAGTTTTGATGAGAATGGTTTTGTACCATCTGGCGGGGAACAACAAAAACTTGCCTTGATTCGAGCACTACATAAGGAATCGGCTATCATCATTTTAGATGAACCAACTTCTGCCCTAGATCCAGAGATGGAAGAGAATATTTATCAGCTTTTTGACCAGTTCACGAAGCAAAAACCAATTCTTTTTGTTTCTCACAGATTAGCATCTTGTAAGTTGTGTGATAAAGTAATAGTTTTTGATAAAGGGAAGATTGTAGAAGAAGGAAGCCATACAGAATTGATGAAGAAGGAGTCAGGGAAATACAAAGAATTGTATCAAACCCAGGCGCAATTTTTCTATCATATTTAGGACAGAAAAGAAGGAGGAGTGGTGTAATTACTTATAACTACATCATACAAGCAAATATGCAAGCAAATATGCAAGACAAACAACAAGGTTCTAACATGAAATTAATCCTACATTTTGCAAAGGGTCACAAGTGGATGTTTCTCATTCTATTTGTGTGCATTGTTTTTAGTGGAGCCTTATATCCTTATATTTTTGGTAGGCTTGTAGATGAAGTATTCTATGGTAAAAATATGGATGTGTTTTTCCAGATCGTGGTGATGTATGCCATCATTTATTTCTTTAATCAAGTGATGCATTTTGTACTTAATATGTCATGGGCAAGGCTTATGACAAAGTTTTTATTTGATATTAGAGAGGCGGTTTTGGAAAAAGGACTGTCTTTAAAGGGAGAAACCCTATCAGGTGGATACAGTGGTGATCTGCTTACTCGTATGAATAAAAACGTAGAAGAGTTTATGAATTTGATACACTGGAATATTTTTTATGTAGTGGGAAGTACACTCAATCTTATTTGCTCTATTTTCATTATTTGGTATCTCAATACTTGGATTGCAGTGTTTGTGCTTGTACTCACGCCTTTGATTGTATATTTATCAAGATTTTTCTCCCAAAAAGAAAAGAAATATAAAAAGAAAATAGAAGAGAACAACGGTCTATTAACTGCTTGGATTTTTGAAATTATTCGTGGAATGCAAGACATTCGTTTGCTTGGTGCAGTAAGTTGTATTTTATCTGATTATACAAAAAAGACGGTTCAGATTATGAGATGGAATATACAATCGGATAGAGTACAAGTTGTGAGTGAACGAGTGAATTCAGGGGTGGCTACCATAGCTAGGCTTATGTTATATGGTATCTCCGCATGGTTTGTCATAAATGGAGGATTAACCGTTGGAGAATTTACTGCTTGTGTAGCATACTTTGGTACTTGTATCAACGTTTTTAATGCCTTAAATAATCGGGTGATGGGAATTGCTGGAAATATGGTAGGAATTGATCGAGTACGCGAAGTGTTTGAAAAGGAAAGTGAGAATTATGGGGGAGAGATACAAAATCAAGTGATTGAACGAGGTGATATTGGATTTCATGATGTATATTTTGACTATGGGAATGACACAAGGGTATTAAAAGGAATTACATTACAGATTCAAGCAGGAGAATGTATAGCTCTTGTAGGGAAAAGTGGGGCAGGAAAAAGTACCATCGCTAATCTGATCTATAAATTATACAGTATAAGAAGTGGTAATATTACCTTTGATGGAATCAACCAGATGGATTTTAATTTGCATAATTTGCGAGATCAAATTGGTATGGTACATCAAGATAGCATATTTTTTGATGGCACCATCCGATATAATCTATTGCTTACACAAGAAAATAAAACAGATGAAGAGTTATGGAATGCATTGAAAATGGCACATTTATACGACTTTGTAAGTAAGTTGCCAAAGGGACTTGATACGAAAATAGGATATGAAGGAATTCAGTTTTCAGGTGGACAAAAGCAGCGACTAGCCATTGCCCGCATCTTTGTGAAAAATCCAAAGATACTAATTTTTGATGAAGCTACAAGTGCCTTAGATAGTGAAGCAGAACAAATCATCATGCAATCTTGGGATAAATTGCGTGAGAATAGAACTATTTTAGTGATAGCACATCGCTTATCAACGATTTTAAACTCTGATAAGGTAGCAGTACTGCATGAGGGAGTGATTGCAGGGTATGATCATCACCTGCAGCTTTTACAAAATTGTTCTGTGTATCGGGAACTTTTTAAAGAGCAGTACAGTGTAGGGGAGGTGGAAGCAAATGCATAACTCAATCCGTAGCATATATTTTAAGAAACTCTATCCATACCTAAAGGCTTGGAAAAGACAATATGTGGAATTGGCAATTTTGAAAATAGTTACACTTGTACTTTCGCTTATCCCACAGATTTTTTATTTAATGTTAATCAATGAGGTTATGATTTCTGGTAACATAGATTTGCTATGGATTGTGATTCTAGGCTATGCTTTACTTTACCTTTTGCAAACCTTAGTGATTGCAAGAAATAAAATGACTTACAATCACCTATTTACAAAGTACAAGCTGTTGTTAAAAAAGAAAATCTTACATATTTATACTAGAATACATATCAAAGAGTATGAAGCCTATAATGTAGGGGACTTACGAATGCGCCTTGAACAGGACGTAGCAGTAACCGAGCAATTTTTCAACCTACATATATTAGAGTATGCTTATGCGGTAGCAAGTACCATTACGGTTGCCTTTGTTTTACTTTTCTTAAACCCAATACTAGCTTGTGTTGGATTTGTTATGGTGCCTGTTTCTTTTTGGTTTACAAAATTTATGGATAAGAAGCTAAGAATTGTTAATGAAGAATATAGAAAAATAAGTGGTAGTTCAGATAGTTTTATCTTTTCTTGCTTTACCAATTGGAAAGAAATCAAAGGGTATAATTTAGAAGAGATGCATACTAAGATTTATAAAGGATACAAGGAACAACTTAGTAGATTATTCATGAAAAAACAAATTTATTGGTATGCAAATCGTACCTTTATTTCCTTTAAAGACTTCTTTATCACACGCATGAACTTGTATTTTATTGGTGGAGTATTGATTATGGCAGGACAGATGGAAGTTGGAGTTTTGCTGGTATTTATGGAATATTATGCACATCTTTTTACTAATATAATGCAGATAACCGACTCAAATTTAAAACTTCAAGATGATATACCGAGCTTAAATCGAGTGTTAGAAATTTTAGACAAAACTGTAGTAGAGAAACGAAAGGTAAAGGATTTGGAAGGCACCATATCCATTCAAAATGTTTCCTTTCAATATTATGAGGAACAAGAGCCTGTGCTAAAAAATCTTAATCTGGATATTATGCCACAAGAGCACATTGCCATAGTGGGGCATAGTGGATGCGGAAAGACAACACTTGCAAAACTACTTGTCGGATTATATTCACCTCAAGAAGGAAGTATATATATAGGTAAAGATGATATCAATGCCTTGTCGCTTGAGAGTATTGGAAAGAAAATTGGAGTGGTGATGCAAGACCCACCCATGTTTAACTTGACCATTCGTGAAAATTTAGAGTTTGCTTGTAGAAATGTGGAAGATGAGGTGTATATGAAAGCTTGTAAAGAAGCCAATATATATGATTTCATTGAAAGTCTAGAAAAGGGATTAGGAACCATCATTGGAGAACGTGGGATTAAGCTTTCTGGAGGGCAAAGACAGAGATTATCCATTGTACGTGCGATATTGAAAAATTCAGATATTATTATCTTCGATGAATCTACAAGTTCATTAGATAGTGAGAATGAAAAAGCAATTCTTACTTCCATTAGGGAACTATCAAAAGGCAAAACAATTATTACGATAGCACATAGATTATCTACCATTTTGTCCTGTGATCGAGTGGTTGTAATGGATAAGGGAGAGATTGTTGCAATTGGGAAACACCAGGACTTGCGTGGGAAGAATGAAGTGTATGATGTGCTCTTTGAAAAGCAACATTTATGTGAAAAGGATTGCGGGTAGAATGATTATTTGTAAAAAACAACCTGGAGGAACAGATGAAGAACAAAGGAGTACTGCCAGCCATAGGCTTTGCCATGGCACAAGTTAAGACCGTAAGTAAAGTACATAGCCTGGTATTGTTGGCGGAAATCATTCGAAAGGTGGGATTTTCCCTACTGATGATATGGTTACCACAGCAAATCGTCCAAGCAGTTTCAACCCAGCAGCTAGAGCTAGCCCTGCTTTCTATTCTAGCTCTATGTTTGCTTATGTTATGCAATGATATTATGGTGGCTTACGTTAGTAAAACCTTTCAGAAGCTAAAGGTAAAGTTGAAGAATCGTTTAAACCAAAAGCTGGCAACGGTAATGATGGAAGTAGAGTATCGAAGATTAGAAACCAAAGAGTTTTTGGATCTGATTAACTTTAGTAAACGTTGTATGGAACAAGATAGTGTTATGAAGGTATCGACAGCCTTACTAGAAATGCTTGCAGGAATGCTTACCATTGGAGGGATCTTTTACTTGCTTCTTTCGATGCAATTATGGATCTTTGGTATTATATTAATTTCTGTAATCATCAATGTAGTTGGGGAGCTGATACGCATGAACTATATTTATGATAGAGAACGAAAAAGTGGAGAAGTGGATCGTAATTTATATTATGCAAGAGATGATTTGGCTACCAATATCTTTGCCAAAGACATCAGGCTATATCATTTGCATGATTTTGTTAGTAAAAAGCTGAGTACATATGCAGATTTGCTATGTCAATTGTGGTCAAAAACAGCGATGAAATCTGTAAAAATTATCGGATGGACCTATGTTGCCAATGGTCTGCAACTGATTGCCATCTATGCCTTAATCGCTTATGAATGTTATAGTGGGAGCATTACCGTGAGTGAGTTTGTACTCTATACCTCGGGGATGGTAGGGTTTAGCCTTGCCTTAAAGGATATCTTCACGGCAGTGGGGGCAGTGGCCATACAAGGGAAATATATTCATAGTATGGAACACTTATTTCAATCCGTAGAAGGAGAAGAAAAGAAGGATAGAACTGACCTTAGCTTTCAGCAAAACATTGAGTTTGTATCCGTTTCCTTTCAATACGAAGGAGCAAAAGACCTTACCATAAAAGATTTGAGTTTATCCATTGAAAAAGGAAAGCGCTATGCCATTGTAGGAAGAAACGGTGCGGGGAAAACCACCTTTATTAAATTGCTTTTAGGTTTATATCAACCCACCAAAGGAGAAATCTTGGTGGATGGGAAAGCCTTACGTGACCTAAATAAGGAGGAGTATTGGAACTTGTTTTCCTGTGTCTTTCAAGACTTTAAGTTATTTGCCTATTCCATCAAAGAAAATATAATCTTTGATCAAAAAGTAGGCAAGGAAGTCATAGATGCACTGATAGAAAAGGTAGGATTAGACAAGAAGATAAATGCCTTACCAGAGAAAACAGAAAGCAAACTAAACCGAGAATTGCATGCAGATGGGGTGATGTTTTCCGGAGGAGAACAACAGCTCTTAGCCATTGCAAGATCCATTCATAAACAAGCGGATGTTTATATATTAGATGAGCCATCCTCCGCTTTATCTCCTCAAAGTGAGGTGAATTTGTACCGAGAATTTGACTCCTTTACCAAGGGGAAAACTGTGGTTTTTATTTCACACCGATTGGCTTCTTGCAGATTGTGTGATGAAATTATCGTACTAGAACAAGGAAGTTTGCATGAACAAGGGAGTCACCAGGACTTGATGGAAAGAAAAGATTTGTATTTTCAAATGTTTACCGCCCAATCCAAGCCCTATAGTGAAGAAGGGGGAAGGGAGTTACAAGCATGAATGTAAGACAGCAAATAGCATTATTATATAAAATCGTAAAAACTTCTCATTCTTTTAATCCTAAGATAACTTGGTATGAAATCTTAAATGGACTTTGCTCTGCGTTTTACCGCATTTTAAATGTAGTGATGCCAGCACAAATCATTAACTTGATGGTAGGAGGTAGCGAATGGGAAATTATCCTGCTTTGGTCTGTGTTCTATGGAATTTCTATCAGCCTATTAGGGGCAGGGACGAAGAGTTTTAAGCTCTTGCAAGAAGCCCACGGATTTAAGAATTGTAATTTATTTCGTCTCAGAATGAATCAGAAGTTTATGAAGCTAGACTACGAGGATACAGAGAATTCAGAAGTAATTGATCGATTTGAACAAGCCAAAGACTCCATGTGGGAGTTTACTGATGTAGGCTATGTGGTATTTATTGATCTACTGGGAAATATCATAAGCTTTGTTACCATGTCCTATATTATAGCAAGTATGAATCCTTGGATTTACCTAGTGGTATTCGTAGCAGTGCTAGGTATTACCTATTTGCAACACAAAAAGAATCAGATGATTCATGATAGCGAGTTGAAAGAAAAGGTATTGGACAAGAATCTAAGTTATATTTCCAATCTGATGCAGAATATTCCAGAGGGAAAAGAAATTAGACTATATCATTTAAAGGACTATCTTAGTGCTAAGTTTCAAAAGCAGGCCGAAGAAGTAGAAGAACATATGGCAAAAAGAGAAAAAAAGGTATTTCGTTATCAAATAGGGATTACCTGTATTCGCTTTGGACAGTTACTAGGAATTTACCTTGCAGCCCTACAAAGATATGGAACTGGATTACTACCCATTGGATCCTTTCTCATGTATATTGGTGCTGTAGAACAGTTGGCAGAAAGTGTTAAGAATCTACTAGATGCGGGGATTGAACTTTCTAGAGTTTCTCTTTATTATCAAGATTATGAAACGTATATGAATGTTCCAGAAAGCCTTGCTTTGTCTGGGAAGGAAAACCTACCATCAGAGGTAGAAGGCTTCCAATTTTCTCATGTGAGCTATGCCTATCCGAATACTGGAAACTATGCAGTGAAGGATATTAGTTTTCACTTATCATGTGGGGATAAGGTAGCCATTGTGGGTGAAAATGGAGCAGGGAAAACCACCTTAATTAAATTAATCTTACGTTTGTATGAACCAACAGAAGGGGTGATTACTTTAAATGGAAGAGATATTAGAGAATACAAGTACGAAGAATATTTACAGGTATTTTCTACAGTATTTCAAGATTTTTCGATTTTTGCCTATTCTATTCAAGAAAATATTATCTTTGATAGAGAACTAGATCAAGAGAAATTAGATATCTTATTAGAAAAGGTGGACTTACATAAAAAGATAGAGAAGTATCCCCAAGGACTAGATACCTATGTAAGCAAGGAATTATCCGACGATGGGGTGAATCTATCGGGAGGAGAACAACAGTTAGTAGCCATTGCAAGGGCATTTTATAGAGACTCTAGGGTGTTGATTCTAGACGAACCAACAGCAGCCCTTGATCCCATCAAAGAAGCTGAGATTTACCAGTTGATTGATAACCTATCCAAAGACAAGATGAAAATCTATTGTTCTCATCGCATGAGTAGTACAAAGTTTTGTAATCGCATTCTAGTATTTGAACATGGGAACTTGGTAGAACAAGGAAGTCATACAGAACTTATGAAGAATCTAGGAACTTATTATACCATGTTTACCAATCAAGCCGTGTTGTATCGTGATATTTCCTAAAGAATGAGCTCTCGGAATCTAGAGCCCTAAAATCAAGGTCTCTAGATTCCGAGAGTATATAAGAAGGTGAGGAGGAAACTATGTCAAATTATCTTAAGTATTTAAAGGATGAAATCCACTCCGTAGTGATTGCGACAACGAATGAAGAGAATCATCCAATCACTTGTGTCATTGATATGATGCTAGCGGATGAAAGTGGACTATATTTTCTAACAGCAAAGGGGAAATCTTTTTATGCAAGGTTGAAGCACAACGAAAATATATCTTTAACAGGTATGAAAGGTGAGAATACCATGTCTTCGAAATCTATTACTCTTAGAGGGAAAGCAAAAGAAATTGGTAGTGAGTTACTTGCTACCATCTTTGAAAAAAATCCTTATATGAATGATATTTACCCAAGAGAAGAAAGTCGTAAGGCTCTCACCGTGTTTCACATTTATGAAGGGGATGGAGAATTCTTTGATTTATCAGTACGTCCTATTTTCAGAGAGAGTTTTTCCTTCGGTAGAGAAGATAGAATTGTCAGTTCCTATACCATTACAGAGCAGTGTATTTCTTGTGGTGCATGTCAAAAGGTCTGTCCACAAGACTGTATTGAAATGAAAGAGAAGATAGCAAAAATCAATCAAAGCAATTGTTTACACTGTGGAAACTGCTATGAAGTATGCCCTTGTAAGGCAGTTAGGAGACTTGATGTCTGTCTAAATTAGAAAAAAACAGGAAATGAAATATTATTTATAGAATGATGCCCGATTACGGTTTAACAAATTGTAGTCGGGCATTTTTGATAGTAGAAATGAGAATTTACAATTTTTGTTGGAAGAAGCTTTTGCTATTACATGTTTTCATTGTTTTTAAGTTGTAGCAAGTGTATAATGTTGAATAGGTATATGTATAGTGGTATGAAAAGAAAGGGGCTAGTTATGGAGAAACAAAAAGTAGCAATAGGCATAGATGATTTTGCTAAGTTACGATTAGAAAATTATTATTATGTAGATAAAACAATGTTAATACATGATTTATTAACACAGAGTGCAGAAGTAAGTTTGTTTACTAGACCACGCCGCTTTGGAAAAACTCTGAATATGACCATGGTAAGAGAGTTTTTTGATTGTACCAAAGATAGTCATACAATGTTCGATGATTTACAGATTGCAAGGACAGAATCTTATCAGCAGTTGAATCAACATCCTACCTTATACTTTAGTTTCAAAGATTGCAAAGGGGATAAAAAAGAGGTTCTTGCAGGCATCTTTAATATGTTGTTGCAAGCCTTTGATCAATATGAATTTTTGGTAGAAAGTTTATCTGTGGTGAAGCAAAAACAGTATGAACAAATGGTAGATGTACTTCTTTATAAACAAACAGAACATATGGAGTTAGTAGGAGATGCCATTCTATATCTATGCAGTTTACTAGCAGATTATTATAAAGCGCCAGTAGTTTTGATTCTAGACGAATACGATACCCCACTAGAATCTGCCTATGTGGGAGGATATTATGAGCAAGTCCATCACTTTATCAGCAATTTATATGCTAGTGCATTGAAGGGCAACCCGTATTTAAAAATGGGAGTCCTAACAGGGATACAAAGGATTGGAAAGGAGAATATATTTTCTGGTTTGAATAACCTAAAAGTATATACCTTATTAGATCATAAATACAGCCAATACTTTGGATTAACAGAAGTAGAAACCAAGAAATTGTTAGAAGATCAGGGTATGAACTTAAATGATGAGGTAAAAGCCATGTACAATGGTTACAACTTTGGAGGAACCTATGTGTACAATCCATGGTCCGTTCTAAATTATGTTGAAGACAAAGAGTTACTGCCTTATTGGGTAAATACAGCTAGTAATAAAATGATCAAAGAGATATTGCTAAAACACAAAGATAGCCTTGATTTTTGCAATGCATTTGAAACACTTATGGTAGCGAATCATGCAGAAGTTTTTCTGAATACAAACACCACATATTCGGAAGAATCGAGTGTAGAATCTCTATGGGCACTTTTGCTACATGCAGGATATATTACGGTAAAAGATCAGGTACAAGATGAAGAAGCTTTACTTACCATTCGAATTCCAAACAAAGAGGTCCGAAAGGCATTTAAAGGTATGATTGCAGATTATACAAGAATTAAAGAATCTAGTTTACGACTTATGTTTGAATACTTAATTCAAAGAAAAGATATAGAAGCATTTAGGCAAGTGTATCAGCAGATGGTATATTCATCCACAAGTTATTACGATGCCAAAGAAAATGCTTATCATATGCTCTTTTTAGGCATGTGTATGTTTTTGGATGGGTATTATAAGATTAGTTCTAATATTGAAACAGGCAATGGGAGAGCAGACATTCTCTTAGAAGCCTTAAAGCCAGGATATCAACATCTAATTATTGAGTTCAAACAGGGAGAGAATTTAGAGAAGCTGCTAGTGGAAGCCATCACTCAAATGGAAGAGAAAAACTATGCAGCAAATCTGAAGGGTAGTATCTTACTACTAGGAATTGCTCACAACAAAAAGAAGTGCGAAGTAAAAAGCAAAGAAATTACATTCTAGTTTAATAAAAGGCTTTTCTTTTTCCACAATTTCGTTTACTATGTGGAAGATAGAAAAGCCTTTTTTAGATTATAGATCATCCTAGAAAAATCACATACCACGCAAAATGTGAAACGTGTAAAATATGTGGTATAAAAGGTATGATAAAATATACTAAAATAAATCCAATACCACACAGAAGTTAAAAATAGAGAAATGTGTGGTAAAATACATCAGTTAAGGGGCTGGCAGTGAAGAAAAATACCACGCAAAACATGCAAAACAGAAAAGCTGTGGTAAATGACTAAATTAGAGCTCAAAAAAGAGAAAAAATACCGCACAAAATAAGAAAAACAAGAAATATGCAGTAAAGTGAAATTTGCCAAGGAAGCTAGTGGGCACAGGTACTTTGAAATGGAGGAAAAATGAGAGATATGTTTTATACAGACAAGAAGTTAGAGATGAGAATCAGTGAAATTAGAGGAATGCGCTATAGGCAGAAGTTTAGTTTAGAAACTTTTTATTGTAAAGAAGATACCCTAGGTGTGGTAAACCCACCAGTTCCTGTGGATGGAGAAATCACAGAAGAATTAAAGATGGGGCATCATTGGTCAGGAAGAGATAAGTTCCTTTGGTTACAAAAGAAGGTAGAGATTCCTGCTAGTTTTGCTGGGAAAAAGGTGGTAGGTCTATTTGATTTTGGTAGCTCAGGTGGATTTGATGGATTTGAAGCACTCTTTTATGTGAATGGAGTACCATACCAAGGTGTGGATGTTCACCATATGGAAGTGGTATTCAAGGAAGAACATACACAGGGAGAACTAGATCTAGCATTCCGTCTATGGTCAGGATTAGAAGGTGGGGGAGCACCAACACCTAGAGAAAACAGAATTGTAGGGGCAGATATTGCTTGGTTGGATGAAAAGGTAGAAAGATTCTACTATTTAGGCCAAACCATTTTAGAAACTACAAAGAGAATGGATGAACTAAATGAGACAAAGTACCGCCTTACAAGAGCCTTAGATGATGCTTGCCTTGTAATTGATTGGTCTTATCCGGGAAGCGAAGAGTTCTATGCTTCGGTATACCAAGCCTTAGAGGTATTAACACTAGCTTTAGATAAAATAGAAAAAACATCAGATATTACCATCCAATGCGTGGGACATACCCACATCGATGTGGCTTGGTTGTGGAGATTAAAGCATACCAAGGAAAAGGCGGCACGTTCCTTTGCTACCGTACTTCGCTTGATGGAACAATACCCAGAGTATTTGTTCTTGCAAACACAACCACAAATTTATGAATATGTAAAAGAAGAATTTCCAGAGATGTATGAGCAAATCAAGGAACGAGTAAAAGAAGGACGCTGGGAAGTGGATGGTGCTATGTGGGTAGAAGCAGACTGCAACCTTACAAGCGGGGAATCTTTGACAAGACAAATCTTGATTGGCTCTAAGTTTATGAAAGAAGAGTTTGGTAAAGAATCCAAATATCTATGGTTACCGGATGTATTTGGTTATTCCTGGGCGCTTCCACAGATTTTGAAAAAGTCTGGTATTGATACCTTTATGACAACCAAAATCAGTTGGAATCAATACAACCGTATGCCACATGACACCTTCTGGTGGAAAGGTTTGGACGGTAGTGAAGTCTTAACTCACTTTATTACAACACCAGAACCTTGGAATGCGCCAGGTTCTTGGTTTGGAAGTTACAATGGAAAGATGTCACCGCTTACCGTTCGTGGAATTTGGGAACAGTATAGCGAAAAGGAAATGAACAATGAATTACTACTTGCCTATGGCTTTGGTGACGGAGGCGGTGGAGTAAACCGTGAAATGCTAGAACGTAGAAGAGTGATGGATGAAATGCCAGGACTTCCACATGTGAAAACATCTTCAGCAAAAGAGTATTTCGAAGGTCTGCATGAAAGAGTGGAACATACCAATAGTTTTGTGCATACTTGGGATGGGGAATTGTATTTTGAATATCATAGAGGAACCTATACCAGCCAAGCTTATAACAAAAAGGCAAATAGAAAAATAGAGCAATTATATCGTCAAACGGAGTGGTTTACAGTGATGCAAGCCATTGCAGAAGAATCGCTAGAGGTTGCACAACAAGAGAAGTTAACACAGGGCTGGAAGAAGATTTTGACCAATCAATTCCACGATATTATTCCAGGGTCTTCTATTCGTGAAGTATACGAGGATTCTAAAATTGATTATGACTATGCAGAAGCTTTGGCAAGAGAAGTACAAAAGGATTTCTTAGATTCTGCAAACACAGAAAAAGCTGGTTGCTATACCGTTCTAAATAGCTTTGGAAATGATCGAAGTGATGTGGTGATTTTGGAAGAAGAAAAAGAAGGAAGCTTTGTAGACCTTAATGGAACAGTCTTAGAAAGTCAAGTGGGAGAAGGGAAAACCTATGTATGGGTGGAACAGGTTCCATCTATGGGTGCTACCAATATCTTCTTTACAGACAATAAGAAAGCAGAAGAAACAGCAGCCTTTAGCATAGAAGGAAGAAGCATGGAAACACCATTCTATCTTGTAAGTTTCAATGAAGAAGGTCAAATCAGTAGATTGTATGACAAAGAAGCAAAGAGAGAAATCCTAGCAGCAGGAGAACGTGGTAATGTGTTTCAAATCTTTGAAGATAAACCTATGGGGCATGAAGCTTGGGACATTGATATCTATTATCTAGAAAAGATGAAAGAAATCCACGAAAACTGCAGGTTTGAAGTAACAGAATGTGGAAAACTTATGATGAAAATCAAAGCTTCGTGGAAATATCAAAAATCGACCATTGAACAAGAGATTATCTTCTATAGTAAGACAAAGAAAATTGATTTTGTTACCAAGGTAGATTATCAAGAGCAACGTCAATTATTAAAAGTAGCCTTCCCTGTGAATATTCGTGCCAACTACGCTACTTACGATATTCAATATGGTAATGTAAAACGTCCAAATCACTGGAATACCAGTTGGGATGTAGCTAGGTTTGAAAGCGTTGCGCATAGATGGGTGGATTTATCCGAGAGAAACTATGGAATTAGTATCTTAAATGATTGCAAGTATGGTCATGATGTAAAGGACAATGTGATGCGTTTAAGTTTGATTAAAGCAGCCATCAATCCAGATCATTTACAAGACCAAGGAGAGCATTATTTTACCTATTCTCTTTTCCCACATGCTGGAGATTTTGTGGAGGGGAATGTAGTAGAAGAAGCATTCTTTGTGAACGAGCCGTTACAAGCTTTTTCGGGAAGATTAGATCTAGGTATGGAAAGCTTCCTAACAAGCAATAGCAAAAGTATTGAAATTGATGCCATTAAGAAATCAGAATCTGGTGAGGAAATCGTAATTCGTTTCCACGAGTTTACTGGTTCTACCGAACAAGTAGAACTAAAACTAGGATTTGAATATCAGTCTTGGTGTGAAGCCGATTTAATGGAAAGAGCCATTTCGGAATATACAAAGGAAGCGATTTCTTTGACAACGTCTCCATATGAAATTAAAACAATTTTGGTAAAATTAGCATAATAAGAAGTTGGACCCATCAGCAAATACTAGTTTGTTGGTGGGTTTTCTCATTAGAATAATGAAAAGGTACTAGGAAAAAAGGCAATTTGGTTGTATAATGTTTAGTGATAATAAAAGAGATGAGGATAACAAGTGTTTACTAAAGTTGTTAAAATTAGGGAAGACTATAAAATAGAAGAATCTTATTTAGAAAACAGCATCATAGAGGAAATGGGACAAGCCATAAAGGCAGGTGAATTAGTAGCATTTCCTACAGAGACCGTATATGGTTTGGGTGGCAATGCCTTAGATGCCTTAGCTGCTGCTAAGATATATGAAGCTAAGGGGAGGCCTAGTGATAATCCTTTGATTATACACATTGCTAAGTGGGAGGACATTTACCGAATCGGAAAAGAGATTCCAGAAAAGGCGAAGAAGTTAGCAGATGCCTTTTGGCCAGGACCTTTGACCATGATTGTGAAAAAGACAGATCAGGTTCCCTTGGAAACTACTGGAGGATTAGATACCGTAGCAGTCCGCTTGCCATCCCACCTAGTAGCAAGAGAAATTATTAAGGCAGCTGGTGGTTATGTGGCGGCACCAAGTGCCAATCGCTCAGGAAGACCTAGTCCTACCTTAGCGAGCCATGTGATCGAGGATATGGAAGGGAGAATTTCTTATATTGTAGATGGTGGTGAAGTGGGGATTGGATTAGAGTCTACCATTGTTGATTTAACAGAAGAAATTCCAGTGATTCTTAGACCAGGTTCTATCAGCCTAGAAATGATTCGAGAGGTGATAGGGGCTACGGTTATGGATCTTGCGATAGAGGAGCCTATGGGTGAGCAAAGTCCTAAGGCACCAGGCATGAAATATCGACATTATGCGCCTAGTGGAAGTTTAGAAGTGGTACAGGGCGAAGAAGAAGCTGTGATTGCATATATCAATAGGAAGTGCAAAGAATATAGTGAGTTGGGCAAGGTGGTTGGCGTCTTATGTAGTGAGGAGACCCAAGAGGCCTACGAAGGTGCTGTAATTAAGGTAATCGGAAGTAGAGAAGATGGGGCTAGTGTAGCAAAAGGTTTATACCGAGTACTTAGGGAATGTGATGCGGATGGTTTAGAGATTTTATATGCAGAAAGTTATCATAGTATGCAGATGGGACAAGCCATTATGAATCGCTTGCTAAAAGCAGCTGGACATAATATAATAAATGTAGAATAATGAAGTCTTGAGAAATTTATGTGAGACACACAAGGATTTGTGGTAGAAAAGTGGAGGATAGTATGATAGCAATTGGATGTGACCATGGTGGTTATGGATTAAAGGAAGAAATCGTAGTGTTTTTAAAACAAGCGGGATATGAAGTGATAGATTATGGGTGTTATGGTTTAGACAGTGTGGATTATCCTGAATATGGTAAAGCAGTGGCAAAAGCAGTAGCAGAAGGAGAATGTGAATATGGTGTTGTTATTTGTACAACAGGAGTGGGAATCTCAATTGTAGCAAATAAAGTATCAGGGGTACGCTGTGCTCTTTGTACCGATCCTTATGTAGCAAGAATGACAAGAGAACATAATAATTCTAATGTATTAGCTCTTGGAGCAGGTGTGACAGGTAAGTTGATGGCATTTGAAATTGTAGAAACATTTTTACAAACAAAGTTTTCAAACGAAGAGAAGCATAGTAGAAGAATTAATCAAATCGAGAACTAAGGAGAGAATAGAAATGAGTAAAGTATATGTAGCAGATCATCCATTGATTCAGCATAAAGTGAGTTTTATTAGAAGAGTAGAAACTGGAACAAAGGATTTTAGACAAACAATTGGAGAGATTGCAAATTTATTATTATATGAGGCAACAAAGGAGCTTCCTTTAGATGATGTAGAAATTCAAACACCGATTTGCAAAGCTACCGTAAAAGAGTTAAAGGGAAGAAAAATGGCTATTATTCCAATTCTTAGAGCAGGGCTTGGAATGGTAGATGGTATGTTAAATTTAGTGCCAGCAGCAAAGGTAGGACATATTGGTTTGTATCGTGATCCAGAAACATTGATGCCAGTAGAATATTATTGTAAACTACCAAGTGACTGTAAAGAGAGAGATGTTTTTGTAGTAGATCCTATGTTAGCAACTGGTGGTTCTTGTGTAGAAGCCATTAAGATGCTAAAGGAAAGAGGATGCAAAAACATTCGATTTATCTGTATCCTTGCAGCGCCAGAAGGTGTGAAAGCGATGCAAGAGGCACATCCAGATGTGGAGATGTATATTGGAGCTGTTGATGAGATGTTAAATGACCATGGTTATATTGTGCCTGGTTTGGGTGATGCAGGTGATAGAATATTTGGAACAAAATAAGAAGTTTTTAAAGACCTTTTTGTTTTGCGCTTTTTTGATTCTTTTTCTTGGGAGTTTTTCTGCGTTAGAAGTCCAAGCGACTACAACAAAAGAACAACTTGATGAGGCAAGAGAACAAGAAGAGTCAAAGAAAGAAGAGATAGAACAAAATCAACAAGATTTAGAGTCCTTGAACGAAGCAAAAGAGAATATATCGAATCAACTGCAAGATTATAATAGTAAACTAGCAGAAGCATCTAATAAGTTGAGTGAGACAGAAGAAGCAATTCGAGATAAGCAAGAAGAAATTGACAAAAAATTAGCCGACTTAGAAATTGCAAGAGAAATTGAGCAAAAGCAGTATGATGATATGTTATCTCATATACAATATATGTATGAAAATGATTTTGGCAAAAGCCATATTCTAGTGCTTTTAACTAGTGAAAATTTTTCTGATTTTCTTAATCTAGCAGAATATATAGAAGCTGTTGCTTCTTATAATGAAGAGGTGTTTGAAGATTATCAAACTACAAGAAAAATTATCGAGGCAGAAGAGGCTAAATTGCAAGAAGAGTATGAAGTATTAGAAGAGCTTAGAGAAGAGCAAGAAGCGGATAAGATGCTAGTAGATAGCTTAGTGTCTAAGACACAAAGTAGTTTGACGAATACACAGAGTGAAATTGTAAACAAAGAAAATGAATTAACAGCGCAAGAAGAGGAATTAGCACAAATTCAGGATAATGTGGAAGAGTTGCAAAAGAAGTTCGCAGAAGAATTGGCACTTTCCGAGGCAGCAGCAAAAGGAGAATGGCGTGATATCTCTGAACTCAGCTTTAGTCCTGGAGATGAAGCTATGATAGCCAATATTGTGTATTGTGAAGCTAGAGGTGAAAGTTACGCAGGGCAACTAGCGGTGGCTTCTGTAGTAATTAACCGAGTGCTTAGTGGAAGTTATCCAGATACCGTTTCTGGTGTCATATATCAACCCTATCAATTTGCACCGGTAGCTTCTACAAAAAATAGCTTTGTAGAAGCCTTAGCAGCAGATAAAGCCGCGAACTCAGCGGGGTGTTATCAGGCAGCTAGAGAAGCAATGGCTGGAATTACCAACGTAGAGAATAGTCTTTATTTTCAAACGATTGCATATTTAGAAGCAGTGGATCGTTTGCATGTGGTGCGATTTGTAATAGGAAATCATGGTTTTTATTAAGGTAAAGAACTTATAGCTACAAATGGAACAGGTGGATTGGTGTGTTCTTGCAGTTTTTTTTCCATCCATATTACATCAAGCCATTGATTAAATTTATAACCAACATTCGTAAAGTGGGCTACCTTTTGGTAGCCTATTTTTTCGTGGAATAGTTGGCTTTCTTTAGGGGTGTCAGTAATGCATGCATATAGATTATGGATATTTTGTTTCTTCAGTTGCTCTTCTAAATATTGATAGAGTAATCGACCAATACCCAAATGTCTAGCGTTCTTGTTAAGGTAGATCGTGGTTTCGCAAGCCCATGCATAGGCGGTTCTTTTGTGAAACTTTGAAGCATAGGCATATCCAAGGATTTCTCCTTTTTCTTCCGCTACAAGGTAGGGGAAGTCTTTCATAGTTTCTATCATGCGCTCTTGAAACTCCTCTAGAGAAGGAGGGGTATACTCAAAGCTTACCGTGGTATCGGTAACATAATAAGAATATAGATTAAGGATAGTGGCAGCATCTTCTAGTAGTGCTGGACGAATATTGATACAATTCATAGGCAGTTCCTTTCGTTATTTAGCAAAGCGTTGTTTAAGAGATATTATAAATGTAGTTAAAACTTAAGTCAAATAGGAATGTATATTAGCAGAAGTTAACAAAACCATATGTACTTATTTGTACAAAGCTACAAAAAGCACTTAACATTTGTTAAAAAAGGCTAAAACAGTTGACTTAAAGTGTACAAAATGTGTATAATTAGTTAAGCTTATATGAAAAACTTAAATAATTATTAACAAATGTTAAACCATTGTTTAGTATTTGTTAGCAAGTTAAGAATCTATAGGCAATAGAAAAAAGGAGAGTAATATGGAAAAGAGAAGAAAAATTCTTGCTACATTATTAGCGTCATCTATGGTATTTAGTATGGCAGCTTGTGGCGAAACAACAACAGAGTCTACAGAATCAGCTAGTGAATCGGTAGCAGAAACAACAGAAGCAGCAGAAGAGACAAGCGAAGAAGTTGTAGAAGAAGCAGCATACCCAGATTTAGGTGGAGTAACTATCAAAGTATGGAATGCATTCCCAGGATTAAACGAAACAGTTGATCCAGCAGCAGATAACTATAACGCAATCGCAGCAGATGCTAAGACAGTGATTGAAGAGCGTTACAACTGTATTTTAGAGCCAGTTCAATTAGAAGGTTCTGATGGAATCAGTGATGCTGAAGTTATGTTAGCTTCTATTACTTCAGGAGAGCCATTTGCAGACGTTGTTAACTTAGATAACGTTACTTTAATGCCTATGGTAATCAATGATGTATTAGTAGACTTTACAGGTCAAACAGATTCATGGAAAGTTCCACAAGGTTTTATCGATGAAGCTACTTTCAATGGTAAAGTATATGGTTTCACATTTGACTCAGCTGGTGCAGAAATGATCGCATACGATAGAGACTTCTTTGAAGAAATCGGTATGGAAAAAACTCCTACAGATATGTTCATGGAAGGAAAATGGAGCTATGAAGATTTCAAAGCTTATTTAGTAGAATTAAAAACAAAATTACCAGAAGGTATGTATCCAATCGGACACTATCCATTCCACTGGGCTTGGGCAGCAGCAGCAGCAAACGGAGCATCTTTAGTAGATGCAGATATGCAAGTTAACTTTACAGATGATGCTGTAGTAGAAGGGATTGCTTTCTACCAAGAGTTAATCAATGAAGGTTTAGCAGCACCAGCAACACCAGGAACAAACGATGAAGGTGAAACTACATATTCTTGGAATTATCAATACCACGATGAAAAAATTGCAATGGGAAGAATCGAGCCATGGCAAATGGACTTCGAAGCAGAGATGAACTATGGTTTAGTTCCAATGCCTTGGGGTAGCAATGTAACTTTAGGTACAGAAGGTGACTACACAACATTAAGCGACAACTATGAAACAGGTCGTGTTTGGATGTCAATCAAGAGTGTTCTTAAAGAAGCTCCATCAGGAGTTGATCCAGTTGTCTTAATGGATATCTTATTAGATTATGAAGCAGAAGTTGACGGAGCGATCCGTGGTGCATGGGAAGCAGAAGAAGCTGGCACATTCGAGTATGGCCACTTAAAAGCTGGTACACCTAGAAACTTCAAGACAGCAGAAGATATGGAATTATTTGACTGGGCAGCTACAAGAAACAGAACTGAGTGGGCTTGGATTGTGGATGCAGCTGACTTAGTAAATGCTTGGGATCCTTTCAGAGATATCTTTGCAGAAGGTTTAGACCCAAGAAGTGTTCTTGAGTCTTACGAGCAAGAAGGCAAAGCTAAGATGGAAGATGCAGGTTTTGTTCAAAACTAATATTTAGTAACTAAAAGTTTGGGAACCTTGTCCTAGTGATAGGGTTCCCAAAAATGTATTTTATCTAAGGGATGGTGTCCAATATGAAATCAAATTTTTTGAAGAAAATTTCGATGTTATTCGTTGCAGGAGCTGTAATAACAGTGGCATCTACAACGAACATAGCGTCACAACAAGAAGTAGATGAATCTGCTGTTGTTTCCACCTTTGATTTATTAACTGGTTATTCTTATGCGCAGTATTTAGAAGATCTAGGTGCAATAGCGAATTCCGTTACAAATGAAATCGTGATTCCAGCATCAGACTATGTAGTAGAAACTGCAATAGGAGTTTCAGAAGTTGGAGATGTGGTAGAAACAAAACAAGCATCTACAGTTGAGTATGTGGTAGAAATAGCAGAAGCAGGTTTTTATAACATAGAAGTAGATTATTTACCATTAGAGGGAAGCGGAAGTACGATAGTGCGTGAGCTTTACATCGATGGAGCATTGCCATTTTGGGAAGCAAGTACCATTAGCTTTGAACGCCATTGGGTGGATGAAACCAAAGAATGGTTAATGCAAACAGACCAAAACTATGCGGCACCTTCTCAAATGGAAGAGTTTGTATGGCAAACAAAAACAATAGAATCCTCAGATAGAAGATATGATGGAAATTTCCAATTTTATTTTGATAAAGGGGAGCACAGTATTGAATTTGTAGGAGTGAGTGAGCCAGTTGCTTTTGGTGAGATTAGATTAAAGCCAGCAGAAGTGGTTCCAAGTTACGAAGAATTCAAAACTACAATAGATGAAAGCCAAGTAGTAGGCAGCGATGTACTATCAGAGGCAATTATTGTACAAGGTGAAGATAGCATTTCTAAATCAAGTTCTGTATTACTTCCAATTAATGACAGAACATCAGCAAAAACACAACCATACCATAGTTCAAATATTGTAATGAATGCCATTGGAGGCCAAAGTTGGAAGACTCCAGGTACAGAAATTACATGGGTGGTTGATGTCCCACAAGAAGGTTATTACAAATTAGCAGTGCGCTTTAAACAGTCTTATAATAGAGACTTTTATTCTATGCGTGAAATCAAGATTAACGACGAAGTTCAATTTCTTGAATCCAATGGGGTTCGTTTCAACTATGATACCGCATATCAATTAGATTATGTTGGAAATGAAGTTGAGGATTATTACTTCAAGTTAGAAGAAGGTGAAAATACAATCACAATGTCAGTTTCCTTAGGACACTTGGGAGAAATGATCACAGCAGCGCAAGAAGTGGTAAAAGACTTCAATGAACTTTATAGAGAGTTGGTAGCTGTTATGGGTACTTCACCTGACATTTACCGTGATTATAAAATAGAACAAGCAGTACCAAGCTTTGTGCCTACTTTAGAGAAAAACAAAGTGATTTTAGAAGAAATTTTAGCAAACTTTGGTGATGGAGTAGAGCAAGGCGGGAAAACAAATGAATTAAATGCACTATTATTGCAAATCAATCAATTGATTGAGAAACCAGGAGATATTGCAGAGGAGTTAGCAATTTTGAGTGCTAATATTTCGGCAGTAGGAGAATGGTCACTTGCTTTAGGTGATCAACAGCTAACAGTAGATTATTTGATGGTAACACCTGATGACTATACACTACCTGCAGGAGAAGCGAACTTCTTTGAAGGAATTGGACACACTGTGAGTCAGTTCTTAGGATCATTTACCAATGATTATACGGTAGTAGCAGAGGGGTCTAGTGAGAAAGAAGAGAATATCGAAGTGTGGTTAGCAGTTACTGCTAGAGATCAGTATGATGTGGTACAAAGAATGATTAATGAACACTTTGCAGATAGTGAGTATAGCGTAACATTAAAAATGGTAGCAGCAGATACCATTACTCCTTCTACTCTTACAGGAGATGGTCCCGATGTAGCAATTCAAGTAAATAGTACCATGCCAACAGAATTTGCTTATCGTGGAGCTAGTTATGATTTAACACAATTTGAAGATTTTGAAGAAGTAGCGGATCGATTTGCACCAGGAGCAATGGAATATTTCTCTTATCAAGATGGTTATTATGCACTTCCAGACCAAATGTCTTTCCCCGTAATTTTCTACCGTGAAGATATTTTAGAACAATTAGGGCTAGAAGTTCCACAAACTTGGGATGAGGTATTAGCAATGATTCCTTATTTACAAGCTGAGAATTTAAGTATCTATTTCGATGCTAAGGTACCTCTAACACTTGGTGGAGTAAGTACCAATGTAACAAAGCAAGTAAACTCAATTTACCTTTCTATGCTATATCAACAAGGCTTAGAACTTTATAGAGATCAAGGGGATGCCGTTAACTTTAACACAGAATTAGCTTTAGAAACTTTTGAAGATTGGACTGATTATTATACAAAGCAAGGTTTTGAAGTAGATGTTAACTTCACAACACGTTTTAGAACTGGCGAAATTCCATTAGCAATCGTTGATTATACTTACTATAATACTCTAGTAGTAGGTGCTCCTGAAATTGCAGGGGAATGGTCCATTGCTCCAATTCCAGGAACTATGGATGAAAATGGAACCATTGATTCTTCTGTAGCTGGTATTACAGGTGCATGTATGATGATCAAAGAGACTGTTGAAAATAACGATACCATAGATGAGGCTTGGGATTTTATGAAATGGTGGACTAGTGAAGAAATTCAAGTGGAATATGCGATGTCACTAGAAGCAGTGTTAGGACCAGCAGCGCGTTACCCAGTATCAAACCTTGCAGCAATTGATGACATTATTATAGACGAAGATATTTACGAAACTATGATAACAAGTGCAGAAAACATGAGAGGTATCCCTCAGGTTCCAGGTGGATACATCACAGGTCGTTATTTAGAGTCCGCCTTCTTAGAAGTGTATAACGAGAATATCAATCCAATCGATGCGCTTTACGATAGAGTTGCAGATATTGATGCAGAACTAACAAAGAAACGAGTGGAATTTGATCTAGAGTAAAGAAAAGGAAGGGAAACAGATGGAAAAATTAAGTTTCAAAGAGAGAATTAGCCTTTATGTAAGGGAAGTGAAATTTTATAGAACATTGTACTTTATGATGCTTCCTTTTTTGGTATTTTTCGCAGTTTTTACCGTATATCCAGTATTACAATCAGTGTTTTATAGTTTCACTGACTTTAATGTATTTGAACCAGCTAACTTTGTAGGGCTTAGAAACTATCAAGAATTATTACTAGATGATGATATCTTTATTACGGCTTTACAAAATACCTTTATTATTGCAATTTTTGTAGGTCCTGTAGGTTATATGTTATCGTTCTTATTAGCGTGGATGATCAATGAACTTCCTCACTTTTGGGCAACCTTATTAACCGTAATCTTTTATGCACCATCTATGGCTGGTGGAGCATCGTTGGTATTTACCCTAATCTTTGCAAATGATAGATATGGTTACTTAAATGGTATCCTAATGGACTTAGGTATCTTGAATGAATCTATATTATGGTTGTCAGATGAAGCAACTATGATGCCAATCGTTATTCTTGTTTCTTTATGGATGAGTTTGGGAGTAGGATTTCTTTCCTTTGTAGCAGGTATTAAGGGAGTTGATCCTGCACAGTTTGAAGCGGGAAGTATTGATGGTATTAAAAACAGATGGCAAGAACTATGGTATATTACATTACCAAATATGAAACCACAGTTATTGTTTGGTGCAGTTATGTCGATTACAGGTTCTTTATCTGTAGGAGCAATTGCCGATGGTTTGGTGGGATTCCCAAGTCCGAACTATGCTACACACACTATTGTTAACCACTTAAATGACTACGGTTTGATTCGTATGGAGATGGGAAAAGCATCTGCGATAGCAGTTATCTTGTTTGCAATTATGTTGACAGCTAACGGCATGGTTCAAAAGTTCTTAAGAAAGATAGGGTCATAAGCATGAAGAAAGATTACAAGAGTAAAATAAGAGAAGCCATTCATGCCAACTTTGGTGTGGATAGTAGAATGAAACAAAGTCGTTCTGTGGCGGGCAATATAGGACTAGTATTATTTCTTACTGTACTAGGTTTCCTATTCTTCTTTCCTGTTATTTACATGGTTACTAAGGCACTAAAGCCATTGAACGAATTATATGTATTCCCACCAAGAATCATGGTGGAAAATCCGACAATAGATAACTTTGCAGACTTATTTGATGTACTAGCCAATACGACGGTTCCATTCCTAAGATATTTGTTCAATTCTATTATCTTGGTAGTAGCTGGTTCAGCAGGACATATTATATTTGCATCTATGTGTGCATTTCCTTTGGCAAAGTTTAATTTCTTAGGGAAAAATGTAATCTCTAAATTGATTGTATATTCCCTTATGTTTAACGTTACTGTAACAGCGGTACCAAACTTTATTACCATCTCTAATTTGGGATTGATTGATACCTTAGGTGCTGTTATTTTCCCTACCTTTGCTTCTACACTTGGTCTTTATTTGATGCAAAACTTTATGCAACAAATTCCAGATTCTTTGATTGATGCAGCAAAAGTAGATGGTGCAAATTACTTTACCATTCATTGGAGAATTGTAATGCCAGTAATTAAGCCAGCTTGGATTACCGCATTTATCTTGATTTTCCAAACACTTTGGACGAACTCAGGAGCGCAGTATATCTATGATGAGAAGATTAAAAACGTAGCATATTTAATTTCGCAGATAGCTTCTGGTGGAGTATCAGGATTAAGTGTATCAAGAGCAGGTGTACTATCGGCGGCCAGCGTTGTTATGTTTGTAGTGCCACTGATTGTGTTCTTGATGTTACAAACAAACGTAATTTCTACGATGGCAACATCGGGTATGAAAGACTAGGAGGAGTGAAAACATGCGTAAAATTAGATTTCATTTGATTGCTCTTATGATGGCTGTGATGTGTATGACTAGCATCCTTCCGTTACATGCAATTGAAGCAGAAGTAAGTAGCTCCTATACTTATGATTTTTGGGGCGAAGCGGTAGATGCACCACCAGCATATGAATGGGAAGCATCGATTAGAGCAAAAGATATCGGCATTGATAATATGACGAATATGCGTGATACATTTTATGAAAATGATATGTTATATATTGCTTTAGATGGAAAAATTGTAATTACTGATGATGAATTTGAGTTGATTCAAGTGATTACTACATTTGACACTCCAAGCGGTGAGCAATCCATCCAATCACCAGGTGGTCTTTTTGTAACTCCTGAGGGAGATATTTATGTAACAGAGCCATCAAAAGGACTTATTTATCACTTTGACAACAACTATGAATATGTAAGAGAAATTTCTGACCCAGGAATTACAGGCTTAGAGGAAGTATCTTATAAACCAAGTAAAGTGGTTGTGGATGAAGTAGGAAGAATTTATGTACAAGCAACTGGTATCTATGAAGGTATTATCGAATTAGATCCAACAGGAAAATACAATCGTTTTATCGGAGCGAATGAAGTAGTACCTACCATTGATGATATTTTCTGGAGAAGTATTGCAACAGAAGAACAGTTAGCGAGAATGGAACTATGGTTACCGACTGACTACTCAGATATTACATTAGATAGCGAAGGCTTCTTGTTAGCAACCGTAAGAGAGACTGGAACTAACGATCCAATTCGTAGATTGAACTCACAAGGTGAGAATATCATGAAAGAAATGTCGGATGATTTTACTCCTCCTATGGGTGATATGAATAATTTCCTATCCGTATCTATCTTAACAACAGTAACCGCAGCAGATGATGGTAGATTTGCCGTATTAGATGCAAGTAAATCAAGAGTCTTTGTTTATGACACAGATGGAAACTACCTATACAACCTTGGTGGTGCAGGCAAGAACGAAGGAGATTTAACAAGTCCAATTGATATCGTATTCGCTGGAGATAATATCTTGGTTGCAGACTTAGTAACGATGACCATTGAAGTGTTTAAGCCTACCGAGTATGGTGCCTTAATCAATGAAGCAGCTTACTTACAAACCACGTTTGAATATGAAGCAACGGCTGATTTATGGAAGCAAGTACTAGAAAGAAATCCAAGTTATTATTATGGAAATGTAGCAATTGGTAAGTATTATCTTCGTGCTGGAGATTATGAAACAGCTATGGATTATTTTGTAGATGGATATTCTAGACAATATACTTCAGATGCTTACGAGGAAATTCGTGATACTTGGTTAGAAGAAAACTTTAACCTAATTCTAGGAGTTATTGTTATCTTAATCATTGCCAAGATTGCATATGGAATCTGGATGAAGAAAAAGATTGCAAAGGGTTATGTACCAAAAGATACGAAATTTAGACAAGTTATGGCGAAGATTAAGTATGAATTTGTTACTTATCCATTCTCCGTATTAGCAACACCATTTAAAACCTATGATGAAATAAAATACTATGGCTATGGAAATAAATACTTCTGTACTTTTGTACTATTAGCAATTGGTGTCAATGTGTTATTAGAAAGACAATTTTTAGGACCATTATTTTATCAAAACCTAGAAGGTACAAACGTAAT
>CAYJHO010000012.1:17794-38090 GCA_964369945.1 uncultured Lachnospiraceae bacterium | reverse complement strand
CTTAAGGGACTCTGTCCCCCACTTGTTCATCATGAATCTTGGAATCTGTTTCCGAAATTCATAAACAAAGTAGGCACAAATCGTGTGGAAACGTCTGTATTTAGTGGCTGTTCTCTAGCCACTTAGGTACAGCTACGTTGAAACCGAGCGAAAGCGCATTTTGTGAATACTTTGTTTATGAATTTCGTAGGAAAGATTCCGAGAGTTCATTATTTATTTAAATATACTTTATATTGTGCTAATACTTGCCTCATAACATCTGGACCTGGTCCTCCTAAAGTAAGACGCTTGTTTACACAAGTCTCTAAACTCACTGCATCGTAAATGTCTGATTCAAAAACAGGACTAATACCTTGTAACTCCTCTAAGCTTAACTCTTCTATCGAACAGGATTTATCAATACAAGTTAGTACTAATTTCCCTATAATACTATGTGCATCTCTAAAAGCTACTCCTTTTACCACCAAATAATCTGCAGCATCTGTAGCATTGGTAAAGCCATTCATAGCGCTTTTTGCCATAACTTGTTTGTTGAATTTCATAGTTTTAATCATACCTGTAAATAAGAACAAGCAATTTTCTACAGTATCTATCGCATCAAAAGTCATTTCCTTATCTTCTTGCATATCTTTATTGTACGCAAGAGGAATTCCTTTCATCGTGGTTAGCATACTCATTAAAGCACCATATACTCTTCCTGTCTTTCCTCTTACCAACTCTGCAATATCTGGGTTCTTCTTCTGTGGCATGATACTACTTCCTGTAGAATAGGCATCGTCAATTTCAACAAAACCATATTCATTACTATTCCATATAATAACCTCTTCTGAGAACCTACTTAAATGCATCATTACCGTACTTAAGGCGCTTAGGAATTCAATTACATAGTCCCTATCTGAAACAGAATCCATACTATTTAAGGTAGGTCCCGCAAAACCTAATAATTCTGCTGTATAGTCTCGATCTAAAGGATAAGTTGTTCCTGCTAATGCCCCGGAACCTAAGGGACAGTAATTTAATCTCTTATAAATATCCCCCATGCGTTCTCTATCTCTTTTAAACATTTCAAAATAGGCACCATAATGATGTGCCACTGTGGTTGGTTGTGCCTTTTGTAAATGTGTGAAACCTGGCATATAGGTTTCCAAATTTTCTTCCATTGCTTGATAAATAACAGTTAACAAGTCCTTCAATAACTCACTTGTTTTCGCTACATGTTTCCTCACATACATTCTCATATCAAGAGCTACTTGGTCATTTCTACTTCTTCCTGTATGAAGTTTCTTCCCAGCTTCTCCTATCATATCAATCAAGTTCGATTCTACAAAGCTATGTACATCTTCATATTTTGTAGTAATTTCTAGCTCGCCTTTTTGCACTTTATCAAAGATAGTTTCTAAGCCAGTTAAAATTTGTTCCTTCTCTAGTTCTGTTAGGATCCCTTGTTTGCAAAGCATTGTTGCATGTGCCTTACTTCCTGTAATATCCTCTTCTAAAAGTTTTTGATCAAACAAAATCGAAGCATTAAATTCGTATACTAATTGGTCTGTTTCTTTTGTAAAACGACCACCCCATAATTGAGCCATGTTCTTTACCAACCTTTACTTTTTCTAAATACTATAGCATTTTACCATATTTACAAGCTCATGACAAGAAAAAGAAATACAACACTTTAATTCGTTAAAGCATTGTATTTCTCTCGGTTATTTTGATAACTTTCGTTCCGCATCCTCTAGAGACTCATATCCATACAATAGGGCAGTCTGTGTCATTATCACTTTGGCTAAATTCCCCTCTGATTGCACAAGTTCTAAGATGAATTTCCCATAACGCTTAAGGGTTCTTTGGCTATAAGTCATAAGTTCTCCGCGCAAATAGGTCTCATAGGAAGTTTCAAGCAAAGTATCTTGACTACTTCGAATCAACCTTGCATTGCCTGCCATACATGGATATTCTATCGCAAAACTCTCCATCCATGCTACTTGTATCTCTACAAGCTGATCCACTAAATCACGATCTCTTTTTGTATGTTTTCTAAAGTAGGGTTCCAGGTTCTTGTAATGATTTGGATCTGTATGTTCCATCATACGCCCATACTTTTCTGTCATTAGGTTCCATCCTCTCTCATTTGCCTTATGAAAGTCATCTAAATAGCTATAAAGCAGTGGTTTTGGCCAGCTAAGATATTGACTTTTTCTCATAATCAAAAAGGTTCCATAATCATTTTGACAACTAGCACGGCCTCCCATATTTTCTACCTGATCAAAGGCTTTCCACTCTAATTCTATAACTTCTTCCACCATCTTTTCTGCTTGTAACAAAAAGTACTGCAAATACTCCTCTGCATAATGTTCTAGGAAGAACTCACCTTTTTCTATCACCACAAAGTCTAAATCCTTACTGAGTTCCGAAATCACATAACTTGCAATAAGATCAACTTCTTTTGTACTTTCCTCAGAATTCATCCATTGTTCTAATAAAGACACAACTTCTTCCCATTGTTGAATTTCACTTGCACTTCGTTTCAGCCATTTATAAATCGGTGGAAACTTGTGCTCTCTATAATGAATATACTTAAGGCAGGCCTCCGCAAATCTTGTTTTTGCCATGTGAGCCGATACAAGATCATTTCGCTCTAAAAGACGTGGATAATTATATTGTCCTGCCTGTGCCATCTCACGCAAGGCTTTGATTTGTTCTATGACCCAAAAGTCCCTTAATTCTTCTTCAAATACTTGGGCAAATGCTTGCCGTCTTCCTTGAAAAATCCCTAAAGGATCACGAAACATCTCTCCAGCAAAAAATGCCGAAAGCATCTCATGTCGTAAGTTAATGATGTTATTTCTATTTTTCTCTATATAGTCAGAAGCAGTTTTGCTGTTAGTATAGTATTCAAAATAGGATTCTATTGCTTGAACCCCTAAGCGATGTGTTCCATTGATGGAAGTTCGAATAAAGCCCTTATATTCTTTCTCTAGACCTTCATACCATTCCTGTAATTCAGACCCATAAATTTCAAAATCGTCTTGTTCTAGAAATAAACAAAATCCTGGACCAAAATCATGATCCATAGACCATTCATCATCAAAACCAAGGCAGTCACTACCTTCTCCAACTAAACCAAAGGCTACTCGCCCTATCAAATAGGGGTATTTCTTTTCAAAATCCGGATATGCGATTTCTTCCACGTAGGATCTACACAAATCCATCCCCTTAGGCAAGGTGCCAATCTGGTGCTCCACCATCCCAATATTATCTAAAATTCGATAGTAAAATTCAGATTCCCCACAATGCTTCTTTTGCTCCTCTAATGCTATTTCATAATACTTCTTGGCTTGCTTATATTTCTTCTCCACGACACAAACCTGAGCCATTGCACTCATACATGCGCTGTAATGAAAATCCTTTTCCTCATCCAAATCAAAGAGATTCTTGGCTTGTTTTAAATGCCATTTTGCTGCTACCACTTGTCCAAGGTTAATATATGAACTTCCCAAATTACTATGCGTAATTGCTAGCTTAATGTTATCGCCTTGAAGTTCTATGATAGATAAAGCTTGTTTTAGTGAAAGAATAGCCTGCTCAAACTCTCCCATTTCTTGATAAAGCAAACTCATATTATTGTAAACAGAGGCAATTCTTTCGTCGTTAGTATCTAGTTCTACTAAGTAGATTTCCAAGGCTCTTTCATGAAACAACTTGGACTGTTGATATTGTCCTGCCGCTCTCAAAGCATTTGCCACATTCAAAATGGTTGTCGCAAATGGCACTGTACCTTCTAGTCCTAAATCCTTAGCAAGGCTAATAGCCTCTGTGGAGTAGGTAATTGATTTATCATACTGGCTGGTATCCCGAAAAAAGCCAATCATTTCATTTAATATACCTAGGCTAAGATTCCACTCTTCCCTTATCTTTGTTTCTTCTAGTCGTCGTAACAAAAAAGGCTCAACTTCATCGAGCCTTTTTTCTAGAAACAAACGATCTAATTGATCTAAAATTTCATTCATGTCTATTCCTAATGTCCTTATATCTTTAATATTTTTTGAAGCCACGATTTCTTCTCAGGCTCTGCCTCATCAACCTTAATTACAACATCTTGTATCTCGACATTTTGCTTTTCTAATACTGCCTCTATGGATTCATAATCATCGCTATTTGTGATGATCATCATAGTTGTAGTATCATGTGTTTCGGAAATTCTATCCATTTCACAACGCAATAACAAATCTCCTTGTTTCACCTTCGCACCATCTTCTACTAGACATTCAAAATATATACCATTTAACTCCACCGTGTCAATACCTACATGGATAAGAATTTCTACTCCATCCTTTGATAAAATACCTATGGCGTGCTTGGTTTTGAATACGGTTGTTATTTGACCATCTACAGGAGAATATATCACATCTGCAGAAGGGAGTATTGCCACTCCCTTTCCTAAGATTTCTGCACGAAAGGTCTCATCTTTCACCTCTGCCAATGCCATACAAGTCCCTTGCACACATGCATTAATTTTCATACAGGCTCCTTATATCATTTTTTTCATTTCATCTGCAACAAATTGTACCTTAGTGCCAATAATAACTTGAACCGATGTCTTACTTGGACGAATCACCCCTGCTACACCAGCGGATTTAATGATTTTTTCATTTACTTTTGTATAATCCTTCACTTCTGCTCGTACTCTAGTTACACAATTGTCCAAACTAGTAATATTTTCTTTTCCTCCAAGACCTTCCAAAACTATGCTTGCAATTTCCGTATAGTTATCATTTGCTAATACAAGCTTAGTTTCGTCTGTATCATCGTCTTCACGACCAGGAGTTTTTAAATCAAAGGCTTGAATTGCCACCCTAAATACCACATAATATATAACACCTACGCCCAAACCTACCAATAGGATAATCCATGTGTTTTGTGCTAAAGGAGTAAAGGAACTAAGTGCTAAGTCAATGGAACCACCTGAGAAAGAAAATCCTGCTCTCACTGGAAGAGCTACCGTAATTGCTGCTGTAATACCTGCCAACACTGCATGGATTACATAAAGAACTGGTGCTAGGAACATAAAGGCAAACTCAATTGGTTCTGTAATTCCTGTAAAGAAAGAACAAAATGCTGCCGCCATTAGTAAACCTGCCACGGCTTTTCTTTTCTTTGATTTTGCAGTGTGAATCATAGCCAAACATGCAGCTGGTAAACCAAACATCATAAATGGGAAGAAACCAGTCATATACATTCCTGTTTCGCCATACACACCAGTATTTCCCCAGAAATTCGGCAAGTCATTAATTCCTGCTACGTCAAACCAAAACACTGCATTTAATGCATGATGCAATCCTGTAGGAATTAACAAACGATTAAAGAATGTGTAAAGTCCTGCCCCAACAGGTCCTAAATCAATAAAAGATTCTCCTAAGAATACCAATGCATTGTATACGATTGGCCATACAATAAACAATACTCCTGCTAAAACAATCGATGCCAAACCAGTCACAATGGCAACCGAACGCCTTCCACTAAAGAAAGCAAGTGCCTCTGGTAACTTTGTAGATTTGAATTTATTGTAGCAAATTGCTCCAAGTAAACCAGTAATAATACCTACAAACTGATTGCTAATCTTGGCAAATGCTGGATCTGCTTCCATTCCTGTCAAACCTGAAATAGTACCAGTGCTTAGTAAATTGGTCACCATCAAGAAGGATACCAAACCAGCTAATGCTGCCGCTCCATCATTATCATCTGACATACCGATGGCAACGCCGAGTGCAAATAGAATTGACATATTATCAATCAATGCTCCTCCTGCCTTGATCAGAAAGAAACCTATGGTATAACTAAACCCACCTACGGTATAACCTGCAACCTCGCCTGCCATGGCAGCTGGTGCTAATATGTAGCCAATTCCCATTAATATCCCACAAATTGGCAATACTGCTACTGGAAGCATCAAAGACTTCCCTAACCTTTGTAAATACTTTAACATTTTACTTTCTCCTTTCGTTTTTCCTGCTTTTGTATTTAAATTATAAAATTTATATAATAAAAAAGCAAGAATTTATATATATTCTGTAAATACTTTCTAAATTCTTGCTTTTCCTTATTTATTCAATTATTGTTGTAAATTTCAACTCTTCACTTTGTCCTACTTCAAGCACCCTAATATCCACTTTATCCTTGATGTCTTTTCCGAGGTATGCGCAATCTGGAAGGCTTGACCAAGGCTCAAAACATAGATAGTTTGTATCATAATCTACATATTTTGTCCAAAATGCCATTGTATTAAAATCAGAAAAATTCATAGTAACTACTTTATCATTTTTCTTACACTTCATACGAACTTTTTTAAAACTCGGATTATGTATTACCCAAGCATCGATTTCAAACAATTTCATACTTAGAGGTACAATTCCTTGTTCTACTGCTACTTTTCTAGTCTCTTTCAAAATCATAATATCTTGATCAAAGCATAAAAGATCTAATTCCTTAACCTCTTCTCCAAGTTCAAGATAATAATCCTCCATGCATTCACCTTCTGCAAAGCACATGGCATAACCATCGTGTCCGCCAACTTCATAATACATGGTTTCATCCCCTGTATTAGTCGTTCTATGTGTTTTTGTTAATGCATTCCCTTCCAAGCTATAGATAATTTCTAAGGCAAAATCAAAAGGATACATTGTCTTTGTTGTATCATTACTTAAAAGTTCAAATACAACATGTTTGTCCGATTGTTCTTTTATTTCAAATTCTGTTTTTCTAGCAAAACCATGAGAAGGAATTTTATAACTTTGACCATTGTGAGTAAATTCACCATCTTTTAATCTTCCAATAAAAGGAAATAGTAGTGGAGCCTGTCCTGTCCAGATTCGTTCATCCCCTTGCCATACTCTTTCAATATTTTCATCCTTTGATATAAAAGATACTAATTCAGCCCCAATGGTTGAAAAACTAACCTTACAAATATCATTTTCTAAACATACTATCATATCATACCTCCATACATCTAAATATACTCTCAGAATCTAGAGCCCTTACTTTTAGGGCTCATCTAATTTTGCTTCATGTGAACATCCAATTGAGGAAATGGAATCGAAATCTTATTTTCATCTAAAATCAATTTAATATTTTCTGTTAATCTCCATTTTCCATCCCAATAATCTTCATTATTAAACCAACATCTTACTCCTAAATCTACACTGCTAGCTCCAAGATTTTGTACAAAAACTTGTAAATCTTTATCTTTCAATGTTTTTTCATCCTTTTGAATCATTTCCAAAAGAACTTCTTTTGCCATCTTCATATCTGCATCGTATGCAATTCCTACTACAATATCAGCTCTTCTTACACTAGCTGTCGTAACATTTGTAATACTATTATTACTCAGATTTCCATTCGGCAAAATTACTGTTTGATTATCTGGAGTCATGAGTTTTGTATAAAATACTTCGATATCTACAACACTACCTTCTAATCCGGTATTATGTTCTATGATATAATCTCCAATTTTAAAAGGTCTAAGTAGCAAGATCAATACTCCACCTGCAAGATTGCTCAAAGATCCTTGCAACGCTAAACCTATAGCAACCCCTGCAGAAGCCAATACAGCTGCAATACTAGCTGTATTAACTCCAAAGACTTCTAATATCATAAAAATCAAAACAGCATACAAACCAAATTTGGCACAAGAGTCTAAAAAAGTAACAATTTCTTTATCCGCTGATCCTCTTTCTAACGCTTTTTTTATAAGCCTTCTTATAACTTTAATAATTCTTGTTCCAATAAAATATACAACCAATGCTAAAACTACTTTTAATGCTCCACTAATGGTTGCATTAATCATTGCTTCTACTGGTATCCATTCTGTTGGTAATGCTGTTAAATAAATCATTTACTTCTTCTTTGTAGGCACGGCTCTTTTGGTATAACGGCCTACATCCTCCATTTCTTTCTTCTCTTTTCCTGGCTTTTTCTCTAATTCTTCTTTGGTAAAGGCTTCATATTTCATGACAACCACAGACTGAGCCGCAATTTTTAGATTAAAACTGTTTGCTTGCTGATCCCATTCCATCTCTTTTGTCTTTTTCACCCTAGGATTTGTACAACCAGTACCTCCATATTCAATAGAGTCTGTATTTAGGATTTCCTTATATTTACCTGGTAACGGAACACCCACTGTCATAGATTTGTCAATACCGCTAAAGTTGGCAACAATAAACAACATATCATCCTTTTTCTTACCTTTGCGAACAAAACTAACAAAGCAATCTTTCCAACTATAACAATTCGTCCATGTGAAACCTTCTGGGCTACGATCTAATTGTGTCAAAGCAGTACTTGCTTTATAAAGAGAATTCAAATCTTTTACCAAACTTTGAAGCCCTTTATGTAATGGGAATTCTAATAGTTCAAAATTGGTTGTACGACTCTCTGAAAACTCATCATACTCTCCAATATCTTGTCCCATAAAGAACAATTTCTTACCTGGGTGCATCATCATGTAAGCAAAGGTAGCCCTAAGAGCAGCGAATTTCTGAATTTCATCCCCTGGCATTTTGCCTAACATACTACCTTTCCCATGCACTACTTCATCATGGCTAAACACTAGCATAAAGTTTTCAAAATGGCTATATATCATGCTAAAGGTTAGATTGTCATGTTCATAGGATCTAAAATATGGATCTTTTGTAATATATTGTAGATAGTCATTCATAAAGCCCATATTCCACTTCATATCAAAGCCTAAGCCACCTTCTTCTAACTTTCCAGTCACTAATGGCCATGAGGTAGATTCTTCTGCAATAGTTAGTACATTCTCATTACGCTTATGAACAATAGAATTTAAATGCTTAATAAATTCAACTGCATCTAAATTTTCCTTGCCTCCATGGGCATTAGCTACCCATTCTCCATCATTTCTTCCATAATCTAAATAAAGCATACTTGCAACAGCATCTACACGAATACCATCAATATGATACTTTTCAATCCAATACAAAGCATTGGCAATCAAATAATTTCTAACTTCAGGTCTCCCGTAGTCAAAAACATAGGTTCCCCAATGTGGATGATGCGCCATTTTTTCATTTGCTGGCTCATACAAGTTTGTCCCATCAAAATAAGATAGACCAAAGTTATCTTTAGGAAAATGTGCAGGTACCCAATCTAAAATAACACCAATTCCTGCTTTATGCAAGATATTTACAAAGCTAGCAAAATCTTTTGCTGTTCCATATCTACTTGTAGGTGCATAATAACCTATGGTTTGATATCCCCAACTTCCATCAAAAGGATGTTCCATAATTGGCATTAATTCTACATGGGTATAGCCCATTTCTACCGCATATTCTGCAAGTTTTGGGGCAATTTCTGTGTAATTTAAGTAGCCGCCATCTTCCTTGGTTGCAAAAGAGCCTAAATAAACTTCATATACACTGATGGCAGAATCTTCAACTTGCCTCTTTTTACGAGACTTAATAAAATTAGCATCGCTCCACTTAAATTTATCAATGTTAGTTACTACCGAAGCACTCGATGGCCTTAGTTCTGCTGCAAACCCATAAGGATCAGACTTTAAACTCACCAAACGATTCGAAAACTTAACTTCAAATTTATAGATATCACCTTCTCCAACTTGAGGAATAAATAGTTCAAACATACATGCATTCTTACGCATTTGATGACGTCTTCCATCCCATAAGTTAAAATCACCTACTACACTGACACGCATCGCATTGGGAGCCCAAACTGCAAATTGTGTTCCTTTCACCCCGTCAATCGTCATAGGGTGAGCACCTAACACTTGATAAATATCGTAATGTATTCCTTGTTCGAATGCCACAATATCTTCTTGTTTAATCTGAAGTGGAAAGAAGTAAGGATCATAGATAGAACTAACTGTTCCATCAGAATAACTTACTTGGAATTGATATATTCCCTGATAACTACTATCTAACAGCACTGCAAACCAGAAATTTTCTGAATCGACTAGTTCCATTTCTAACGCAGGCTTATTCTTGAATAATACAGATACTTTGATAGCCCCTGGTAGATAGGCTTGTAAAACATCTTTCGATTCTATTCTATGTCTTCCTAGAATTCTATCTGGATGTGCGCTCTCTGAATAACAGATTTCTTCCACATCTGCCCAATCAATCAAATCGTTAACATTCTTCATCATTTCTTACCCTCCTCAAAATAATCATACTTTATGTATGAACAAACCACTTCTCAACTTTGGCTCAAACCAGGTAGATTTTGGTGGCATTAACAATCCTGCATCTGCTACTTGAAACAATTCTGACATTTGGGTTGGATATAATGCAAATGCCACTGACATATCTTCCTTAACTCTTCGTTCTAATTCTTCTAAACCTCGAATCCCCCCTACAAAATCTATTCGCTGATCTGTTTTAGGATCGGTGATTCCTAGGATTGGCTCTAGAATTTGCTCTTGCAACATAGCAACATCCAATTGTTTTACAGGACAGTCTAGTGCCTTTTGTCTTAATGTAATCTGATACCATTGACTTCCCAAATACATCATTACTTCTGCTTTTCTTTTGGGCATTCTTGCTACTTTTCCTATACTCTCAATTTTAAACAGATGCTTTAACTCCTCTAGAAAACTTTCCTCAGTCCATCCGTTCAAATCTCTAACTACTCTATTATAATCCATAATAAATAGTTCTTTGTCTGGAAACAATACGGATAGGATATAATTATAAGCTTCCTCACCTGTATGATTTGGATTTTCTTCTCGTCTCTTTTTTCCTACTTTCGCTGCAGATGCACATCTATGATGACCATCTGCTATATAGAAGTGATCTACCTTAGCTAATTGAGCTTCTATAAAACTAATATCCTCTTCTTTCTCTATTTTCCATAGTGCATGCTCAATACCATCCTCTGAAACAAATTGGTACAAAGGATCACTTTTATTCATATAGCTAGTAACAAAATCAGTAATTTCCTCTTTTGCTCTATAAGCAAGAAAAATTGGACCTGTTTGGGCATTACAAACATCCACATGGCGAATTCTATCAAGTTCTTTTTCATTCCTAGTATTCTCATGTTTTTTTACGATTCCATTTTCATAATCCTCTACTGATGTACATCCAACTAATCCTGCTTGCGATCTTCCATTCATAGTAAGACGATAAATATAATAGGAAGCACTACTATCTTCTACAAAATAGCCTTTTGCTATTTGCTCTTGAAGTAATGCATTTGCCTTTTCATAAACTCTATCATCATAGGTAGAAACATCATTTGAAAAACTAGTTTCTGCCCTATCAATTGCTAAAAAGGATAGAGGGTTATTGGTTACAATTTGTTTAGCTTCCTCCCGATTATATACATCATATGGAAGAGCTGCAATTTCACTTACGTATTTTTTTTCTGGACGAACTGCTTGAAATGCTTTGAATTTTGCCATGTTTTGTGCCCTTTCTATTAATTTTATAAATATTTTATCAAAAAAGTATATACTGTACAAGCAAAAGATGATAAAATGGTGTCGATTATAATTACATTTTACACAAGGAGATTTTTATGAGTTTAACTAACAAAGAAATATTAGATAGAATTAACGCCTACGCAGAAGAAGTTATGGGTGATATTGATCCACAAAAAGTACAGGTTTCAGCTCAATTAGAAAAACTTAGACCTATCTTTACAGAACTAGCTTCTGAGTTAAATATCTCATTAGAAGATATGTTTATCAAATATATGGATTTACAAACTGCAGCAAGTGTTGCTGAAGAAAATCAGTTAAAAGATTTATTAGATCAAGCATAATTTATACACAAAAAAGGTTGTAACTTTAACATTTAATTGTTAAAGAGACAACCTTTTCTCTATTACTTAATCACACGCACTTTATACATACCTTGAATGCTTTCAAAATCTGCTAAAAGGTTCTCTGTTATACTAGTTTCCAAGTCTACCATGGTATATGCTACTTCTGCTCTTGATTTTGTTGACATTTCAGCTACTTGTAATCCTGCTTTACTTAAGTTAGCAGTTATGGTTGATACAAGTTCTGCAGAATTTTCATGTAAGAAACTAAGTCTGCTTGCTGCTTTACAAACTCCCATATCACAATTTGGATAGTTTACAGAGTTTACTATATTTCCATGTTCTAAATAGTTTTTCATCTCACTCACTGCCATAACTGCACAGTTATCTTCTGATTCTTCTGTAGATGCGCCTAAGTGTGGAATCACAATACAATCTTTGTGACCTGCTACTGTAGTATTTGGGAAGTCTGTAATATATTTCTTAATTTTCTTTTCTTCTAAAGCTTTTAATACTGCTACTTCATCACAAAGAATATCTCTAGCAAAATTTAAAATCACTGCTGTTTCTTTCATTTTACCCAACGCTTCTGTTCCTATCATTCCTTTTGTATCTGCTAAGGCTGGCACATGAATGGTAATAAAGTCACTTACTTCATATATTTCATCTACCGTTTTAACTGCTACTACATTAGGATCTAAATTCCATGCTGCTTGAATGGATACATATGGGTCAAATCCCACGACTTTCATACCTAGCGCAATAGCTGCATTTGCAACTTTCACTCCAATTGCACCTAGGCCAATCACGCCTAGTGTCTTACCTTCTATTTCAGTTCCAGCAAAGTTCTTCTTTTCTTTTTCTGTATTCTTTGCAATATCTGCATCCTCTTTTGCTGCCTCAGCCCATTGGATTCCGCCTACGATATCTCTGCTTGCTAATAACATAGATGCAAGTACTAATTCTTTTACCCCATTTGCATTTGCTCCTGGAGTATTAAATACCACAATCCCTTGCTCTGCACAGTCTTTTAAAGGAATATTATTTACGCCTGCACCTGCTCTTGCTACTGCTAATAAATTGCTTCCTAATTCCATGTCATGCATACTAGCACTTCTTACTAAAATACCTTCTGCTTCTTTTGCAACATCTGTAATTACATAATTATCATTAAAATCTTTTAAACCAATTTTCGCTATTGGGTTTAAGCAATGTATTTGAAACATATAAGCCTCCTATTTGCTATTCTCTTCTTCGAATTTTTTCATAAATGATACTAATGCTTCTACACCTTCCATAGGCATAGCATTATAAATACTAGCTCTCATACCACCAACACTTCTGTGTCCTTTGAGATTTTCAAATCCTGCTGCTTTTGCTTCTTGTACAAATTTAGCATCAAGCTGATCATCTCCTGTTACAAAAGGAACATTCATAAGGGAACGATCTTCATTTCTTACAGTGCCACGAAACATAGTAGAAGAATCTAAGAAATCATATAAAACTTTTGCCTTCTTCTCATTGATCTCTTTCATAGCCTCTAAGCCGCCTAGATTCTTAAGCCATTTGAATACTTTCCCACACATATATATTCCATAACATGGTGGTGTATTATATAGAGAATCATTATCTGCATGTGTTTTATAACGTAACATGGTTGGCGTTTGCTCTAACACATCTTCTGTAATCAAATCTTCACGAATAATAACAACAACCATACCTGCTGGTCCTATATTCTTTTGTACGCCACCATAAATAATTCCATACTTACTAACATCCACAGGTTCTGATAAGAAACAACTAGAAACATCCGAAACTAGTACCTTACCTTTTGTGTTTGGTAGGTTTTTAAACTTGGTACCATAAATTGTATTGTTTTCACAGATGTATACATAATCTGCATCCTCTGAAATCGGCAAGTCAGAGCAATCTGGTATATAAGAAAATGTTTCATCTTCACTACTTGCAACTTTATTTGCTTTTCCATAAAGAGCTGCTTCTTGATATGCTTTTTTTGCCCACTGTCCTGTGATAATGAAATCTGCAACTTTATTTTTGAATAAATTCATAGGAATCATAGCAAATTGTTGACTTGCTCCACCTTGTAAAAATAACACTTTATAATTACTAGGAATGTTCATCAAATCCCTTAAATCTGCTTCAGCCTCTTTGATAATTGTTTCAAAAGCTTTGGAACGATGACTCATCTCCATAACGGACATTCCGGTTCCTCTATAATTAAGCATCTCTGTGGAAGCTTCCTTAAGCACCTCTTCTGGTAATACTGCTGGTCCTGCTGAAAAATTATAAACTCTAGACATTTCATTCCTCCTATAAACTTTACTCTACTAAATCTTTAACGCTTTATCACGTTAAAATACAATATAATGCATTTCTTTCATTTCGTCAAGTACTTTTAATAACTAATTACGACTAATCCCTTTTCTACCATAGGATACAACTCTTCTGCTTTCTCTGGAGGTAAATTCACACAGCCATGAGATCCATCGGTAAGATAGATATCTCCACCAAACTCACTTCTCCAATCTGCATCATGGAAACCGCAAGCACTATAGAAATGCATCCAATAGTCAACATAGGTTCTATAATCTGCTCCTACTAAAGTTCTGCCTTTTTGTACAAAGTCTATATAGTATACCCCTGTTGGTGTATCCATCCTTCTTCTTACATTTCCTGTCACACAAGGGCTCTCAAACTCTAACACTCCATCCAAATACAAATAAACCATTTGATCTTCCATATCTAATTCCAAATACGAATTAGGCAATTGGCTATGGTTTGTCGTTCCATCACTTGAGGCGGGATAATAGTTAAACTCTAGTTCACAAGTAGCGTCCACTTGTGCTTCAAAAGCTTCCATCAAGAAATTTTCCAAATGTTTCTCATTTACAATCCGCCCATAGGTTCCAGCTTCTACCATTACAGTTTCTCCATCTGTAGTCTGAAATTTCCACTCATTTTGAAATCTAGTAGTCAGGCTCTTTGCTAAATCATTTGCATATTCTATGATCAAATCTTCATCAAAACTTAAGGAACCATCTTTTCCAGTAACAAATTCTCCATCCTCTGTTCGTAAAATCAAATCTTTTAAAATGGATGCATCTATTACGTATGTTTCTTCATAAGAAGTTAATTCTATGCTAAACTTATTTGTAATGGCATGTAAGCGATCGTATAAGGACAAAATTCTATAATCGTCTTCTGTATAAGGAATGTCATAATAGCAGCCGTTCTCTTCCAATGAAAAATAAGTTACGCTCTGTTCTAGTGCTTTTATTATCGTATCAATGGTTTTGCTCTCATCCATGTGATTTTTTGTTTCATCGATCAACCGAAAGCCTTCCTCCGTTTTTTCAATCCAAACAAAGCCAGAGTTACTTGAATATACCTCTATGGCATCCTCACTCACCTGGCTTTTTGTTGTTTCAAACATTTCCTCTTCCTCTAGAAACGCTCTTAGTTCATTTTCTTTAATCTGAACCAAAGGGGCAAACGAGAATTCTCGTTCTCCCCAATGGAATAGTGTCATCATTTCTGTGCTTCTTTTCTCGATCGCTGCTCCATAATCGATACTTTCTATATACCCAGAAGCATCTACTTTCATTATACTGCCATCGATAAATTCGATTTCTACAAAAGAATTATGTTCTTGGCCTTCTAGCACCTGTTCTAGTTCAGCTAATGATTTTCCTGTACTGTATATATCATTTACCCATACCCCCATAGGAAGGGTTTTCGTATAGTAAAAAAGCAAGGAAACAACAGCAGTTCCTATTATAACTGCAATAATTACTACGCTAATCAATATATTTCGCAATTGTTTTGTCATTGGTATCCTCTGCTTTACCTAAATGTCATCTCCATCGAAAACATCACGAATAGGTGCTCCTGCTGGAACCATAGGGAATACCTTATCGTCTTCTTCTATCATACATTCGATTACCACTGGTACTTTTGCCTTGATAGCTTCTTCAATGGCTGGTGCAACTTCTTCTTTTTTTGTTACACGTATAGCTTTACAACCTAAACCTTCTGACACTTTTATAAAGTCTACTCCATCATCTAATATCGTATGACTATATCTTTTATCATAAAATAAAGTTTGCCACTGTCTTACCATACCTAGCACATGGTTATTAATTACTACTTGGATAATTGGTATCTGATATCTACTTGCAGTAGCTAATTCATTAAGATTCATTCGGAAGCAACCATCTCCTGCTATATTGATACATATTTTATCAGGACGCCCCATTTTGGCTCCAATGCAAGCCCCGATTCCATAACCCATAGTCCCAAGTCCCCCACTTGTCAAGAAAGTTCTAGGTTCTGTATAGGTATAGTATTGTGCTGTCCACATTTGGTGTTGACCTACATCTGTGGAAATAATTGCTTCCCCCTTTGTAATTCTGTCAATTTCTTGAATCACATAAGGACAAGTCAATTTACTAGTATCATACTTTAATGGATATTTGTTCTTTAATTCTTGAATATATGCCAACCACTCATCGTGATTTTGTGACTCTATTCTTTGAAGCAATTCTGAAAGCACATATTTCAAATCTCCCACTAAGGAAGCGGATGCTTTAATATTTTTATTGATTTCTGCAGCATCAATATCGATATGTATAATTTTGGCCTGGTCTGCAAATTTATTTGGATTTCCAATGATACGATCCGAGAACCTAGCACCTAGTACAAGTAAACAATCGCATTCACTTACGCCTAAATTAGATGCCTTTGTTCCATGCATCCCTATCATTCCTGTGTATTTTTTATCATGGCCATCAAAAGCACCTTTTGCCATCAATGTATCACATACTGGACTTTGAATTCTTTGTGCAAATTCTCTAAGTTCCTTAGATGCTTCTGACAAAATTGCTCCACCACCTACTAAGATAAATGGCTTTTTACTTTCTTGAATCATTTGTGCTACTTGATCTATTTGCTCTTTAGTACATTTATTTTTCTTAGCTTCTCCCTTTACTTCTACCCCTTCAAAGTCACACATAGCAGCTGTAACATCCTTTGGAATATCAACAAGAACTGGTCCTGGTCTTCCAGAAGTAGCAATGGCAAATGCTTTTCTAAGTACGGTAGCCAAATCTCTGACATCTTTTACAATAAAACTATGCTTTGTAATTGGCATACAAATCCCTGCTATATCCACCTCTTGGAAAGAATCTTTCCCTAGCAGTGGTACACCTACGTTACAAGTAATTGCAATCATAGGTATAGAATCCATATAAGCGGTTGCAATACCAGTGACTAAGTTTGTGGCTCCAGGTCCAGAGGTAGCAAAACATACTCCCACTTTTCCAGTAGCACGAGAATAGCCATCTGCTGCATGACTAGCCCCTTGCTCATGTGATGTCAAAATATGACAAATATCATCATGTTTATATAATTCATCGTATACATTTAAAATTGCTCCTCCTGGATAACCAAAGATGGTATCTACTCCTTGCTCTTTTAAACATTGGATCAATATTCCTGCTCCTGTTAATTGCATCATTATCTCCACGCCTCTCTTATTTTATATTAATTTTGTAAGATCGCTCCTCTGTTTCCACTAGTCACTAGAGCTCTATATCGTTTTAAATATCCTTTTGCTTCTTTTTCTGGTGGAGCTACAAAGTGCTTACGTCTTTCCTCTAATACTTCATCTGTTACTAGTACATTTAAAGAATTTTCAGGAATATTTACACAAATCATATCGCCTTCTTCAATCAGTGCAATAGGACCTCCTACAGCAGCCTCTGGAGAAACATGTCCAATCGATGCACCTCTTGATGCGCCAGAAAACCTTCCATCTGTAATAAGTGCTACACTAGAACCTAAGCCCATGCCTGCAATGGCAGAAGTAGGGTTTAGCATTTCTCTCATCCCAGGTCCACCCTTTGGCCCCTCATAGCGAATTACTACCACATCACCACTTACAATCTTACCTGTTTTAATAGCAGTAATGGCATCTTCTTCACAGTCAAATACTCTAGCTGGACCTGTATGGATCATCATTTCTTCTACTACTGCACTACGCTTTACCACGCCACCATCAGGTGCTATATTTCCTTTTAACACAGCAATACCACCTGTTTTGGAAAACGGATCTTCTACCGGACGAATAATGTTGGTATCAAGATTTTTGCAGCCTGCTATATTTTCCCCGACGGTCTTTCCTGTGCAAGTAATTAAATCAGTATATAATAAATCTAACTTTGTTAATTCATTCATTACAGCATATACACCACCTGCTTCATTCAAATCTTCCATGTAAGCATGTCCTGCTGGTGCTAAGTGACATAGATTTGGAGTCTTTGCTGAAATTTCATTGGCAATATCTAAATTCAAATCAACCCCTGCTTCATAAGCAATCGCTGGTAAGTGTAGCATAGAGTTGGTGGAGCAACCTAGTGCCATATCAACTGCTAATGCATTGTGGAATGCTTTCTCTGTCATAATATCTTGTGGCTTAATATCTTTTTCTACTAAATCCATAATTTGCATACCTGCATGCTTTGCCAAACGAATACGTTCTGAGTAAACAGCTGGAATCGTTCCATTGCCTTTTAATCCCATTCCTAACACTTCTGTTAGACAGTTCATAGAGTTTGCTGTATACATTCCAGAACAAGATCCACAAGTAGGACATGCTTTCTTCTCATATTCATCTACTTGTTCTATAGTCATTTTACCAGCTGCATGTGCACCAACAGCCTCAAACATAGTTGATAAGCTACACTTTTCTCCATTCACTTTACCTGCTAACATAGGTCCACCTGAAACAAAGATAGTAGGCACATTTACACGTGCTGCTGCCATCAAAAGCCCTGGAACGTTCTTATCACAGTTTGGGATACAAACCAAGCCATCAAAGCCATGTGCAAGAGCCATACATTCTGTAGAATCCGCAATCAAATCTCTTGTAACGAGTGAATATTTCATTCCGATATGTCCCATCGCAATTCCATCACACACTGCAATAGCTGGGAATACCACTGGTGTTCCTCCTGCCATAGCAACTCCCATCTTAACTGCATCTACAATTTTATCTAAGTTAATATGACCTGGTACGATTTCATTATAAGAACTTACAATACCAATCAGTGGTCTTTTTCTTTCTTCTTCTGTATAGCCTAATGCATTTAATAAACTTCTGTGTGGTGCCTGTTGCACCCCTGATTTAATTCTATCACTTCTCATAATTTTCTCCTTTATCACCATAGATGTGCTGTCATTAAAATAACATAATAACTTATCACAACTAACATTCCTATATTAAATATTGCTTTAACACTTGAAATTCCATTTTTGTATTCTTTCAACCATTCAACTCTATTTTCCCTAAGGCGAAGTATGAAACAAATCCCTCCCGTCAAGATAATGGACCATGCCAACACTTCAAATATTCTTCCTGGTATGAATAGATTTTGCAAAAGGTAATCTGCATACCCCATCCCATTAAGTAAGGAGTGGATCAAAATACACAAAACCAAATTCCCATTTTTAAGATAGAGATACCCCAAAAATACCCCTACTAAAAATGCGTAAATGAACTGAAATAAATTTACATGATATAAACCAAATAGTAAAGCCGAAACCAAGACACTTGGCCATACTCCTTGTATCTGTAATTTATCTATTATAAATTTTCTAAAAAATAATTCTTCAAAAATTGGTGCTCCCACCATCGTTATGAGTAGAGACAGTAAAGGATTTAATCCTGGACTCAATTCTGATACAGGCATTAAGATATCTTCACCCGCCCATACCGTCATCAAACTTATAATCCCTAGCGTTATCTGATTTCCACACTTCAGTAAGAAATACCCCATACAAAAGTATAGAAACACTTTCTTTGCTTGTATTTTTTGCTTTTCTATACGTAAGGTAGGCGTCTTCCGCCATGATAAGCTAAGATACAAAACAATATATCCTACCATATAGAATGCTAAGCTAGTCCCAATTAAAACGAGATTTGGATTCCCTCCTAAGTCTAATTGCTCTAAACCTAATAATACAGCTGCCTGTGCGATTAATACTGCTACTGACATAAGAAGATAAATCCAGCCAAGATAAGAAAAATCTCTTCTGCTATATGTTGTTTGCAATTAAATCACCCATTTGGCTACAGCTAATTTGCTCAAAGCCTGGAGACATAATATCTATCGTTCTATACCCTTGTTCTAATACCTTTTCTACTGCTTGTTCAATGGCAAAAGCTTCCGTGTCCAAATCAAAGGTATAACGTAGCATCATGGCTGCACTTAAAATAGTAGCAATTGGATTTGCAATGTCCTTACCTGCGATATCAGGAGCAGAGCCGTGACTTGGCTCATACAAACCAAATTTACTATCATTCAAAGAGGCACTCGCTAACATCCCAATAGAACCTGTTACCATACTTGCTTCATCAGATAGAATATCCCCAAACATATTCCCTGTTAAAATCACGTCAAATTGTGCTGGATTTTTTACT
>CAYJHO010000012.1:0-17784 GCA_964369945.1 uncultured Lachnospiraceae bacterium | reverse complement strand
CACAATTATCAACTAACATATGCTCTAAACATACATCTGGATAATCTTTTGCAACTTCTTCCACTACTTTTCTCCAAAGACGGGAAGAATCTAGTACATTTGCCTTGTCCACGCTAGTTACCTTCTTTGATCTCTTTCTAGCAATATCAAATGCGCGAATGGCAATTCTTCTAATTTCATTACTATCATAAGTCATGCAATCTGTTGCTCTTTCTATGCCATCTTCGATCACTGTTTTTCTATCTCCAAAATAAATTCCACCAGTTAATTCTCTCATTATCATGATATCAAACCCTTGTGCACTTATTTCTTCCTTCAAAGGGCACGCAGAAGCTAATTGTTTATATAATAAAGCAGGTCTTAAATTAGCAAATAAATTAAGTTCCTTACGAATCTTCAATAAACCTGCTTCTGGTCTAAGACTTGGCTCTAATTGATACCACGGAGAAGTTGTCGTATCTCCTCCAATAGATCCCATAAGCACTGCATCTGCTGATTTTGCTATTGCAATTGCTTCATCCGTTAAAGGGACACCACAAGCATCAATTGAAGCACCTCCCATTAAAATATCTGTAAACGCAACATCATGGCCGAATTTATTTCCGATAGCAGTAACTACTTTTTTTGCTTCATTTACTATTTCTGGTCCGATTCCATCTCCTGGAATGGATGTAATATTTAATTTCATCTAATGTATCCCTTCTCACTGTTAATTTTAACCTTTATTATAATTTAAACTGATGAATTTTTCAAGTTTTTTAATTTAATGCGTTAAAGTAATTTGAAATAAAAAAACAGTGAGATAGAAGCATTCTTAACTTTCCTTCTATCTCACCGTTTATTCTTGCTATTTCTTATGCTTCTTCGCTCACTTTTTCAACTTGTGCAATGGCTGATTTTTGCATAGGAATTCTACAATTTCTATTGTTACCAAACTCTACAATTACAGTGTCATCTGAAATATCAATAATAGAACCATAAAAACCACTGCTTGTTAATACATAATCACCAATTGCTACTTGTGCAACCATAGCAGCCACTCTTTTTTGTTCTTTTCTTTGTGGTCTAAATAAAAAGAAATATAGTCCACCAAAAAGCACTGCATATATTAATACCATTGAAATTAATCCTGTAGAACTAGCTGCAGCTTCTGTTAATAAAATACCCATTTGTCATCCTCCTAAATTTGGCAATTATGCCTACTGTTTAATATACACGTTTTCCTTGATAGTTTCAAGAACAATTTCCTGTCATTCTATCAATTTTTCTTTTTTTGTATGCTTTAAACTCTCCCTGATCTAAGGCATCACGAATTTCTTCCATCATAGTATTATAAAAATACAAATTGTGAAGAACGCACAATCTCATCCCTAACATTTCTTTTGCTTTTAATAAATGTCGAATATAGGCTCTTGAATATGATTTGCAAGCTGGACAACCACAGCCCTCTTCGATGGGTTTATCATCTAGTTCAAACTTTGCATTAAATAAATTTAGTTTTCCATCATTGGTATAGACATGTCCATGCCTTCCGTTTCTACTTGGATAGACACAATCAAAGAAATCCACTCCTCTATCTACAGCTTCTAATATGTTGATTGGTGTCCCAACCCCCATCAGATAGGTCGGCTTATCTACTGGAAGAAAAGGAACCGTTTCCTCTATCACATGATACATCTCTTCATGAGTTTCTCCAACAGCAAGTCCTCCAATAGCATAACCATCTAAATCCATATCACTTATAATCTGTGCATGCTCTTTTCTTATATCAGCAAAGATAGCTCCTTGGTTAATTCCAAACAACATCTGCTTTCTATTAATGGTATCCTCTAATCCGTTTAAGCGAGTCATTTCATCCTTACAGCGTTGTAACCAACGTGTAGTTCTCTCTACAGAATCAACTACATATTTCCTCTCCGACCTAGCATCTGGACATTCATCAAAGGCCATAGCTATCGTGGAAGCTAAATTAGATTGAATCTGCATACTCTCTTCTGGCCCCATGAATATCTTTCTGCCATCAATATGTGAACGAAAAGTAACCCCTTCTTCTTTGATTTTTCTGAGTCCAGCTAGTGAAAACACTTGAAATCCACCTGAATCTGTTAAGATAGGTTTTTCCCAATTCATAAACTGATGTAGGCCACCTAGTTTTCTTATTACTTCATCGCCTGGCCTAATATGTAAATGATAGGTATTCGATAATTCCACTTGGCACTTGATATCTAATAAATCCATAGTAGATACCGCCCCTTTTATTGCTGCTAGCGTTCCAACATTCATAAAAACAGGAGTTTGAATATCTCCATGTACTGTTTTTAATATGCCCCTTTTTGCACTACCTTCTCTTTTTAATACTTGATACATTACTTCCTCCAACTCGATTTCATACATAAGAAAAATAGTAACATAAGTTTTCTCATTTGTAAACAAAAGAAAAGTCCTTGATAATCAAGGATAAATCCTTTATAGTATAACTTAATAAAAAATATTAATACACAATAAATTAGAGGAGTACGGTAGAATGGCTGGAAATTTTTTTGGAACTATATTTAGAATCACAACTTGGGGAGAATCTCACGGAAAAGCTCTTGGTGTTGTCATTGACGGCTGCCCTGCAGGACTTGAACTCAGCGAAGGGGACATTCAAACATATTTAGACCGAAGAAAACCGGGTCAAACTAGCATCTCAACTCCTAGAACTGAGGCAGATGAGGTGGAAATTCTTTCGGGAGTATTTGAAGGAAGAACCACTGGCACTTCCATTTCTCTTTTAGTAAAAAATACCTCTCAAAAGAGCCATGATTATACAGAAATTGCAGAATATTATAGACCAGGTCATGCAGATTATAGCTTCGATCAAAAATATGGATTCCGTGATTATCGTGGTGGTGGTCGCTCTTCGGGCCGTGAAACCATAGGGAGGGTTGCAGCAGGTGCTATCGCTTGTAAAATCTTAAAGCAATTAGGAATTACGGTAAATGCTTATACTAAATCCATTGCTAATATTGAAATAGATGAATCCAATTTTAATCTAGCTCACAGCCTAAGCACCCCAACTGCTATGCCAGATCTAGTTGCAAATGATCGAGCTATGACCTTGTTAGAAAAAGCAAAGTCAGAAATGGATTCTGTAGGTGGAGTTGTGGCTTGTAAGGTAAGTGGCATGAAGCCAGGAATCGGAGATCCTGTATTTGAAAAATTAGATGCCAACTTAGCGAAAGCTTTTATGAGCGTAGGTTCTGTTAAGGCTGTGGAAATAGGTAGTGGCTGTAACGCTAGCACTTGTTATGGATCAGAAAACAATGATAGCTTCATTATATCAGAAGGTATCTTAACAAAATCTAGCAATCATGCTGGTGGTATCCTAGGGGGTATCAGTGATGGCAGCGATATTTATGCTAATGTTTATATTAAACCAACCCCTTCTATCTTCAAAGAGCAAAGCACCGTTAATCGAAGTGGCGAAAATATTCAAATACAAATCAAAGGTAGACACGATCCTATCATCGTACCTAGAGCTGTAGTTGTAATCGAATGTATGGCTGCGTTAACTATTCTAGATGCTTTACTATTAAATATGACAGCTAATATGGAACACATCAAGAAAATTTATGAATAATAACTTATGCTACAAAAAACTCCACTGAATTACATCAGTGGAGTTTTTATCTTACTCTTCTTCTAAATTTTCCATAGCATCTTCGTTTTTATCTATTTGAGAACTTGGCCTATAAAACTGTATTGCAAGTTGTGTAATTGCAAAAGAAACATATAATAAACTAAAACCATTAAAATAACCCATTTCATACTGCAGATTTTCTGTAAATCCAAAAAACACAGCTACTATAACCGCCATAATTATTGTGGCAAGTTTTTGTACTACTAAAAATTTATATTCAAATGCTTCATCATATTCTTCCGAATCAACTTTTCCTCTTTTCTTTCTTAACATGGCAACGATAAGTACCAAAATCATAAACACCGCAATTGCTAAGTTAAAGACAGACCATGTCGGAACGTCAGGCACACTTGCTAATGGAATTTGGGCATCTTCTATATTAATGCTCGATATTGTTGTCTCATACCCTGTGTAAATATAGCTATTCATCTTTAACTTTATCACCTCACCTTTTCTGATTTTACTCAGAAAACTATAACATAGCTTGCGCAAAATATGTGCGAACCTTACAAAATTGTGAAGTTCGTCTGCGTTTTAAAGTATTTTATGAAAAATTACTGCATTTGGTTTATTAACCTTGACTTCTTTTGCGCTCATCGTAATAATATTTTTATCAAAGTTAGTCTTGAAAAATGTCAAAGTATTTGACTCATGATTTACACTAACCAAATGTCTATTATCTGGAAACAACATAGCATCCTTTGGATAAGAACCACTAATTGGCAAATTAAACTTATAATCTAATAAACCTGTTTCTGTTTCCTGCTTAAATACAGTTACACTATTATGTCCTGCATTGGTTGTTACTAAATACTCATAGTCCAAAGAAAAACTAAGTGCACTAGCCGCAGAAAAATCGTGACCATCTAAGGTGGATACAGTCTGCAATTTATCAAAATATGGATTGTTATCTATTTCTTTATATTCATATACTTCAATACATTTCTTGATTTCATAAACAATGTACATGTACTTTCCATCTTTTGAAGAACGAATATGCCTTGGGGCAGACTCCTGTGGACCACGAATTACATCAACTAATCTTAATTTCCCTGTTTCGTGATTGATACTATACACCTTAACCTGATCCATTCCTGCATCTGCAGCACAAAGATATTTATTGTCTCTTGTAACTCTTGCACAATTTACATGTGGTCTAAAGGAACGCTCTACTACACTTCCCATCCCTGTTAAATATACTTCATCAAGAATCTCACCGATACTACCATCCTCTTTAATTCGAAGTACTGTTATTTTCCCATCATGATAGCCTGCAACAAATAATAATTTATCTTCATAATCCGTAGATAAATAACAACCTCTCATCCCTTGTGTGGAAGCATGATTTAGAAACGCTAAACCACCATCTTCTAAAATTTTAAATGCTTCTACTCCAAAATCTGTAATAGAATATAAGTACTTTCTCCCTTTAGATATTGTCACATAGGATGAATTTGTAATTTCAACAACATCCTTTGGTGTGAAAACACCTTGCTCTAAATCTACATCGAAAATCTTAATTCCATCTTTATTTCCAGTTGTATACGTTGATACATATGCAACATACTTTCCCTTATTCATGCTAATCCTCCTTGCAAACTTATGATCTCTCAGATTCTGTTTCAGAAATTCATAAACAACGTAGGCACAAATTGTGTGGAAACCGAGCGAAAGCGTATTTTGTGAATACTTTGTTTATAAATTTTGTCTGAAAGATTCCGAGAGTTCATATCTCTATTCCAATTCAAACTGATTATACCATAAGCCTAAGGATTTGTTAAGATTTTCTTACTATTTTGTTGACATTTTACTTTTCTCCCTTATACTAAAACTATGAAAAGAATCTTATATTATACAATCACAGAAAAGTATCAAAATATTACTATTCTAAATTTCTTAAAACAACAGGGATATACCAGCAAAGCCATCAGTCATTTAAAGAGAACAGAACAAGGAATTGTTAAAAATGGCTCATGGGCCTATGTCAATGAACCCCTAAGCCTAGGTGACACTTTAACAATTACTATCATAGAAACAGAGCAGTCTGCTAATATCGTAGCTAGAAAGTTGGATTTCGAAATTGTTTACGAAGATGAAGATATCATAATAGTAAACAAACCTTTTGATATGCCAATTCATCCTAGCCAGAATAATTATGACAATGCCCTCGCCAATGGCTTAATGCACTATTTCAAAGAACAGAACAAAGATTTTGTATTTCGTTGTATCAATCGCCTAGATCGCAATACCACGGGTCTAACAATCATTGCCAAACATCAACTTGCTGGCGGAATATTATCTAACATGGTAAGCAAACGAGAAATCAAACGACATTATTATGCCATTTGCCAAGATAGAGGAACTTTAAAAAATACTGGTACCATAGAAGCTTCCATTGCTAGAAAAGAAGGGTCAACCATTGAACGTATCGTCGATCCAAACTTAGGAGAATTTGCTAGAACACACTACGAAAAAATCTTATGGAACCCAAATCACAATGCTTCCCTTATTAAATTGAACTTGGATACTGGGCGTACCCATCAAATTAGAGTCCATATGAAACATATAGGCCATCCCCTAGTAGGAGATAGCCTATATGGTATTGCCTTGCCTTACATGACCAGGCAGGCGCTTCATTCATTTTCTCTAGAATTTATACATCCAATTCTGCAAACCCCTATGTATTTTGAAGCAGATCTACCAGTGGATATGCAGTGGATAAAACAATCTTAACGGATTCTCTCAGGGAATCCGATTTTCTTTTGTACTTTTCTTAATGTTTTGTTGGAATAATACTGTGCCTTTTCTGCATTAGCTTTGATCATGCTATCAATATAGCCTTTGTCCTTTTGTAATTCATAATACCTCTCTTGTAATGGTACTAGAACAGACGCTACTGCTTCTCCAACTGCTAATTTAAAGTCCCCATAACCTTTTCCATCAAAGTCTTTTACAACTGTCTCTTGATCAATCCCTGTACAGGCAGTATAGATATCAATCAAATTACGTATTCCCTGCTGCTCTTCATTATAAGCTACTCTAGCTTCCGAATCCGTCACTGCTCGCTTAAACTTACGAATAATCGTATCTTTATCGTCTAACAAAAAGATACTAGCATTAGCATTTTCATCTGATTTACTCATCTTCTTTGCTGGTTCTTGTAGCGACATGATTTTAGCACCAACTTTACCTATATATGGTTCTGGAATCGTAAACACATCTCCATAAACTCCATTAAATCTTTCTGCTATATCTCTAGTAATTTCTAAATGTTGTAATTGGTCCTTCCCTACTGGCACTACATCTGATTGAAACAATAAAATATCTGCTGCCATCAAAACTGGATAGGTAAATAAGCCGGCATTGATATTATCCGCATTCTTAGACGATTTGTCCTTAAATTGCGTCATTCGATTTAATTCGCCCATGTAAGTGTAGCAATTTAAAATCCATGATAATTCTGCATGTCCACTCACATGACTTTGATAATATAAGCAATTCTTCTCTGGATCTAGACCTGCTGCAATATAAAGTGTCAACAAATCTCTAGCTCGCTTTCTTAACTCTGCTGGATTTTGTCTTACTGTAATCGAATGCATATCTACAACACTATAAAAGCATTCATACTCATCCGTTAATGTTGTCCAATTTTTCAAAGCACCTAAGTAGTTTCCTAAAGTTAAACTCCCTGTAGCTTGCATTCCACTAAACAGTACTTTTTTTCCATCTATCATAATCTTCTCCTCTGTTATAATCTTTACTCTATTTTAATCTATTTTTCTTGTGCAATCAATACCAAAATAGTTCTAGATGGTATTACAATTTCTTTCGTTAACAATTCTTCTTGTGTCTTTTGTAACTCTTCTGTGCCAAATGCCAAGCTCCAAACTTGTCCCTTATTTAACCTAGGAAGCGCAAACACATGATCTTCCCAATGCATGTTATAAAGTAAATATATGGTTTTATCGTTAACGCCATCTCTATCTACCGCATAATTTCCACAAAGTAAGATGCCTAACTCCCTTCGATATGGTTCTACTTGTGGTTTAAATGCTTCTACTCCATGAAACGAAATATTAGGCATTCCACAACTCAACAAATCATAGCCATTTAAATATTCTCTCATCCGCAGTATGGGATGCTCTTTTCGAAAGTTTATCAATTGTTTCGTTGTATTTAAAATTTCTTTATTCTCTGCATTCAATTTCCAAGACATCCAACTTGTCTCTGTATCTTGATTGTAGGGATTATTATTTCCTGTTTGGGTTTTTCCACATTCATCACCCATATATAGATAAGGGGTTGCTTGACCTAGAAACACTAAGCATAGAGCGTTCTTAATTTGCTTTAAACGCAACTTCTTTATTTTTCTACTCTTTGACTCTCCTTCTTCTCCACAATTCCAACTGTGGTTAAAGCTTGAGCCATCTCGGTTTCTCTCCCCATTATCTTCGTTTCGCTTATAATCATACGTAACCATATCACGAATACGAAATGTATTATAATCTGCTATATAGTTAATATGTGCAATCTCATTTCCGTTCTTTCGAACATGATACATCATTCCTTCTAGAGAATATTCATCTCCTTTCAAAAATCGCCTTAAAGCAGGCAATGTGCTTTCTTCAAACACAGCAAATCTTTTCTGATTCTGCCTGCCCAATTTAGAAAAATCTGCATCTTCAAAATGTTGGTACATAAATTTAGTATGACAAAGTAGCGGAGAGTTCACTATACTTTTCATATTGATATGATCTGTTTTAATTTGAAAACCATCAATATGATATTCCATTGCCCAGAATTCCAAGATAGATACAATCTCTCTTTCGTACATTTCTCCTGGAAAATAAAATTGCATCCATACTTCAATCCCTTTCTGATGGCATGCTTTTATCATATCTTTCATTTCTACGACAGCATTATTAGTAGCAGCAAAATTTCCTTTTGGAGCATAGTAATACCCCTTCTTATATCCCCAGTAATTACAATCTGCTTGATTTTCTTCTAGCATAATTTGTCCATACTTTTGATGGACTTCTTGTTTTTTTATTTCTCGCTCTATATATTCATACATAGGCATAAATAGTAACGAGGTGACTCCTAACTGTTTGATATAAGGCAACTTTTCCATTACCCCCTTATAGGTCCCCTTATGCTTTACCCCAGAACTACTATCCATCGTAAAGCCTCTTACGTGCAAGCAATAAAAAACACTATCTTCTAAAGAAGTTTTCGCGTATTCTTCTTTTCCCCATGTATATTTTTCCTTTAAAACGCTTGACAAAAGCAAGCTATCACTCAAAGAATTATTATATGGATGAGCTTGAAAGTGCTGCCCATAAGGGTCAGCTACCTTTGTTCCTTCTTCTAGAAATTGGTATGCTGTGTATTTTGTTTCCCAGTTTTCGATTTTCATACAATGAATATTACCAATTCGAAATTCTTTAGGAAAAGGTATTTCTACAGGCTCCTCCTGTATCCCTTCTTGATATAAAAGCAAGGAACAATTCTCTTTTGCTGATAAAAAGGAAACTCGAACTGATTTCCCTTCCCAGTGAAGTCCTAATGGATAAGGACTAGTTGCAACGATTTTCAATGCTTTTTCCATGCTTACCTCCATACCGATGTGTTATACTCTAATAGAAGTATTGTACCAAAACATGAAGAGAATAGCTATATAAATTTATAGAACAAAAAAAACTACCTCGAAAGGTAGTTTTTTGTTTGATTAAACAGTTGCGCCTTCTGCAGATGCATCAGATGCGCTAGCTAATAAAATAATTAACCAAATTCCGCCAACTAATGGAATAAAGCTTACAAAAATCATAAACCATTTTTTTCCAGCATCACGTAATCTTCTTACTGTCATTGCTAAACTTGGTACCAAAATAGCTAATGCATATAATGAAGATAGTATTGTCAATCCTGTAATTCCAGCTATAACACTAATAATTACAGTTGCTAATACATTGAATACTACTGCCATCCAATATCCTCTCACATTTGTCTTGTCATTGAAGTTTGCAAAATTTTGCCACATTGAAATATACTCGTTCATCTTTTTCCTTTTCCTTTCATATTCTCAACGGAATTCATAGTAACATACTTCGACATAAATTTCAAGATAAAAAAAACATTGCACAAAAATAATTTTGCGTGTAGAATGAAGCTATAAACAAGAGAGGAGACAACAACATGTCACATGATGAACACTTAGCAGATGAAGAAATGCTAGTTGAATTAGAACTTGATGATGGTTCTATTATCAAATGTACTATTGTAACTATTTTCGAAGCTTTAGGTAACGATTATATTGCATTATTACCTTTAGATGAAAATGGTGAAAACGAAGATGGACAAGTTTGGCTATACGGATATAGCGAGAACGAAGAAGATCCTAACGAAGAACCTGTTTTAAGAAGCATTGAGGATGATGAAGAGTATGAAGCAGTTGCGGATGCTTTTGATGAATTCTTAGATGGTGCTGAATTTGACGAAATCGTCGAAGACGAAGAATAAAGAGAAAGAGAGATAATAGTCACTATTATTTCTCTTTCTTTTTTAGAAGTGGTGTTAAAAACATAGATGGCTTTTTGTCATACTTTTCATTTCCACCTACGTAAGATATATAAAGCTTTCTTTTTGCCCTTGTCATAGCCACATAAAACAATCTTCTCTCTTCTTCTATTTCTATCAAACTTAAATCTCTAGAAGATGGCAATTTCCCTTCGTTTACATCCAACAGAAACACTGTTTGAAATTCTAAACCTTTTGATGCATGCATTGTCAATAAGTGAATTCCTTTTTCATCTCTTTTTCTAGTTTTATCCTTCTTGCTCTGTTCTAATCGATCCATTTCTACATGAGATAAAAATTCTTGCCAGCTAGAAAATCCTTTGACAATCTCCTCTAATACTTCAAGTTGTTCCTTCATAATTTCAAACTGGCTTTCTTGATTCTCATATCTTCTTTCCATCCATTTTCCATATCCGATTCCTGTCCAGATATATTTCAATCCAAGATAGGGGCGCATATTTGCAATATGTTTAAATGCTCGATCAATCGCCTCTGGAATTGTCTTTTGATTAATTAGTTGAACTCGACTTAAAAAACGATTTGGTTTATTTGCAATTCTTAGTACTAGTTCTTTATCTTGGCTTCCTAGAGCTAGCTTTATATAACTTTCTATATCTAAAAACCACTCTTCTTGAAATAAACTTTTCTTTTCTTCTAAACAAACATAGGCGATGTTTTCTCTTCTTAAACGATATGCAATTGTTTCTAACTCCCGATTCGTACGATAAATCAATGCACTATCATTCCTCTCTTGCTCAGACATTTCTTTGATTCTATAGAGAAAGGAATCTATCATTTTCTGGCGATTAAAGAAAGGTTCCACCTGTAATCCACAACTTTCCAAACTATTGGCCATAACTTCTTTTACAAAGCGGTTTTTATTGGATTCAATAACTGATTTTGACGCTGATACCAACTGTTTTGTACTACGAAAATTAATCGTTAAGGTAATTCTTCTCACCTCTCGATATTCCTCTACAAAGCGCTGCATTAGAGAGACTCTTGCCCCTCGAAAGGCATAAATGGATTGGTCATCGTCACCTACTAGAAATACATTCTGCATTTCATTTGCCAATAATTTTATGATTTCATATTGAACTACATTCATATCTTGACATTCATCAATTAAAATAAATCTAAATTTATTACTCCAAAACCTTCGTATCTCTTGGTTGTTTTTCAATAATTCATAACATTGTAATAATAAATTATCAAAATCTAACACTCGGTTTTCTGATAAAAATTGATGATAGGCCATATAGATTTGTTTTAGAACACTAGGTTTTAAATCATCGTATACCTTCATATTCTTTGTGGAAAGTCCGTTATTCATGTAGAATGATAAAATAGATGCTACTTCTTCAAATTCCATATCAAAATCCGAATCGAGTAATTCTCTTACTATGTTTCTAATAAAAAATAACTTTTGTTCGCTTGAAATAAACTTTGCTGGGAAATTAGAATAAGATTGTTTTAGAATGTGATAGAAAAAAGAATGAAATGTTCCAAAATAGGCAGAATGTTCAGGTATTAACTCCTGCGTTCTCTTTTTCATTTCATTTGCTGCCGCTCTAGTAAAGGTAATCACTAAAATATTTTCGCTTGGTATCTGCTTAACTTGAATTAAATGTTCTACTCTTTTCGTAATTACAAATGTTTTCCCAGAACCTGGACCAGCCAAAACTAAAGCTGGTCCATTTTCATGAGTAATTGCACTACGTTGAGCTTCTGTGATCGGTTTCACTTATAAAGCCCCTAACTTTTCGATTGCTTTTTTGATTCGAGCTAGAGATTCTTCTTTTCCTAAGATTTCCATAATCTCTGTCGCTCCTGCTGGTGTCATTTGCTTTCCTGAAACAGCCGTTCTAATTGGCCACATAACATATCCGTTTTTGTATGACTTTTCTTCTAGAAATTCCAATAACATTTGATACAAAGCGTCGTTACTATAATCCTCTTGTGCTTCTAGACGTGGTAAAATTTCTTTTAATACTTCCAGAGAAGTTTGCTCATTAGTTTTCATTTTCTTATGAACATACATCACTGAATCATACTCAGGTAATTCATGAAAGAAATCTACGATATCTGCGATATCTGGTAACACCTCAATACGAGTCTTCACTAATGCACTAATCTTTTTGTGATTCAAACTTGGTTTTAGTGCTTTTTCTAAATACGGCTTTGCAATTTCATAAAACTTATCTTCATCCATTGCCTTCAAATATTCGCCGTTCATCCATTTCAATTTCGTCATATCAAAGACTGCAGGTGATTTGCTGATTCTTCTATAATTAAACTTCTCAATTAATTCCTTCAAACTAAAGATTTCTTGATTGTCTTCTGGCGACCAACCTAATAAGGCAATGTAATTTACCACTGCTTCGGTCAAAAATCCTTGTTCAATCAAATCTTCAAAAGAAGAATGTCCACTACGTTTGCTTAATTTTTTGTGATTTTCGTCGGTTATTAAAGGTAAATGAATATAGGTAGGAACTGGCCAACCAAAGGCTTCATATAAACGATTATACTTTGGTGAACTAGATAGATATTCATTTCCTCTTACCACATGAGTTATGCCCATCGTATAGTCATCTACTACATTGGCAAAATTATAGGTAGGGAACCCATCTGATTTCATCAAAATCATATCATCTAACTCAGAATTATCAACGGTTATATCTCCATATAATTCATCGTGGAATGTTGTTTTTCCTTCCTGTGGATTATTCTGACGAATAACATAAGGAATTCCACTTGCTAGTTTCTCTTGTACTTCTTCCTTACTCAAAGCTAAGCAATGCTTATCATACACAGAAATTTCGATGCCACCTTCACTAACACTGCTTCGAAGTCCATCTAAGCGCTCCTTATCACAAAAACAGTAATAGGCCTCTCCTTTATCTACTAACATTTTAGCATGCTCTAGATAAATACCGGTTCTCATACGCTCACTTTGAATATATGGTCCGAATCCCCCATCTTTATCTGGACCTTCATCATGAACTATTCCAGTTGATTCTAGGGTTCTATAAATAATTTCAATAGCACCTTCTACATATCTCTCTTGATCTGTGTCTTCTATTCTAAGCATAAAACATCCATCTTCATGCTTTGCAACAAGAAACTCATAAAGTGCTGATCTTAGATTTCCAACGTGCATTTTCCCCGTTGGACTTGGTGCATATCTTGTACGAATTTTACTCATTTTCTTCTCCTACTTACTCTTCTGTTTCATTTTCTGGTATTTTCTTCTCTGCAGCCGCAGAAAACTTATTAATTTCTTTTGTAGACTGCAATACTGCCACATTGGTACCTGCACCAGCTACACAACCACCAGGGCATCCCATTCCCTCAATTAAGCATCCTTTTAACTTTCCAGCTTTTGCCAATAATAATATTTTCTTACATTCGCTTAAACCTTCTGCGTGTTGAATGTTCACTTCGGTTCCAGGGTAATATTCATCGATTACTGCCTTGATTGCTTTTGCTACACCACCAGCAGCTCCATATCCACGTCCAAGGCTAGTTGCACCATCTAAGACATCTTCCGAAGCAAAACTATGAATATCAATTTCTTTTGCATCAAAAACACCTAACAACTCTTCGAATGTAATAACAAAATCTACATCAGAACGCACGGTTCTTCTTGCTGCCTCTAATTTCTTCGATACACAAGGACCAATAAAAACAACCGCAGCATCCGGATGCTCTTCCTTGATAATTCTAGCAGTAGCTACCATTGGGGTTAATTCATTAGAAATATTATCAATGGTTTCAGGAAAATATTTCTTAGCAAGTACGGACCAAGACGGACAACAACTTGTCAAACAAAAATCCTGCTTACCAGTTGCAACTTTCTCAACATAATGTTTTGCTTCAGCAATACAGCCCATATCGGCCCCAATAGCAGTTTCATATACATCATAAAACCCTAATTCTTTTAAGGCTGCCTTTAACATATTTGCGCTTACTTTTGGTCCAAATTGTCCTGTAAATGCTGGTGCTACCTGAGCAATTACCTTCTTACCACTTTGAATCGCATTAATCATTTGGAAAATTTGAGATTTATCAGCAATCGCTCCAAATGGACAGCTTACCATACACATACCACAGGTCACACAAAGATCTGTATCAATAATTGCTCTACCCTTCTCTTCGCTCTTAATTGCCTGTACACCACAAGCTTTTAAACAAGGTCTTTCCCATTTGGTAATGGCATCATAAGGGCAAACAGTTTTACATTTCCCACATTTAATACATTTCTCTTGATCAATAAAAGACTTTCCTTTTACCATACGAACAGCACCTACTGGACAGACTTCCTTACAAGGATGTGCAACACAGCCCATACAGTGGTTAGAAACTTCGTATTCTTTCTCCTTGCAAGCATTACAAGCCGAAGGAATTACTTGAAGCAAAGGTGGCTCATAATATTTTTCATCTATATTAGTAAGTTCGATTCCTTGACTAACACTAACTGGAGAATCTTCTGGTCTTAAGCTCATACCTAGTGCTAATCTTAAACGTTCTCTTACGACCTCTCGTTCTCTGTATACACTTTCCCAATACTCTGTATCTTCATCTGTTACAATTGTATAAGGTAGCATCTCTATATCTTTGTGTAAATCTGTTGAATGATACGACAAGTTTGCTACTTCCTTAAACACTCTTCTTCTAACTTTTCGTACCTCTGTATCAATACCTCTCATTACCTACAGTTCCTTTCGTTTCCACTTGTTACTAAATTAACATTCCTATTGTATCATATTAAATTTAGAAAGTAAAGTTATGAAGTGCTACCAAAACCACCATTTCGTACACCGTCAGCAGCATCATCTATCGTGATTCCATAAGGCAGAAAAATCCCTTGGATAAAGCCTGCATTAGATTCCAAACAGATCTCTTTATTTTCATTGCTATCGTTTGTAATCTTTGCAAAGATATGCCCTTCATTATCTGAGTAAAAATAGTCAGAATCTATAATCCCTACTGTATTATTCATTTGCAATCTGAATTTAAATCCTAGTCCGCTTCTTGGGTATAACTTTAAAACCCAATCTTCCTTCATTTCACAGCGAATGCCAGTCGGTATTTTCATTGTTTCCCCTGGTTTTAACGAAATCGGCAATGGACTAAAAAAGTCATAGCCTGCACTTCCTGTGGTAGCTCTTCTAGGCAATAGGATCCCCTCATAGATTCTCTCAATCTCTATTTCATCTATTCCAGTTTCTGCCATCCCCTCTTTAAATTGTTCTAGACTAACTTTTGAAAATTTTGCTACTCGATTCATATCTTTACATCTCTCTTTCTTATTCATTTCTTATCCAATTTACATGCCAAAAGCAGAGTCTTCCACTCTGCTCTTACATTTAATATAAAATTACTTCGTTAGGATTTGGGGATGCCAAACTTTTTTGAACATCGATGACTCTTTGATTCGAGCTCCCTTTCCAGTGTAAGCTAGGATCTAGCTTCGCTTTTATAAATTCACCATCCACTACTACATCTATTTCTTTCATAATCGGATATTGATAAATTTCTTCCCACAAACTCCCTGTATAAAGCCAAATACTTTTATCTGGGTAATTTGCTCTTATCTCCTTTGCCAATTCCTTTACTCTCATACGATTCGCATGATGTAATGGATCGCCTCCAGAAAAAGTAACTCCTGAAATATATGATTTCTCTAATTGCTCAAATAGTTCTTGCTTTGCGGTTTCATCGAATAACACGCCGCCTTCCGAATCCCAGGTAAGGGGGTTTTGGCAGCCTTCACAGCAATGATCACATCCTGCTACCCATAAAACCACCCTAAGTCCTTCTCCATTTAACATATCGTCTTTTGTGATGTTATGATATCTCATTCTTCCCTCCAGATTACATGCTTACACGTTCTGCTATTTCTGACATTTTGGCTTTGTTTAATCTAGTGTCTCCATGTACTCTAGAATAAGATAAATATCCATTCATTCGGTCAATTTTTGTAAGATTTTTACTTTGACACTTTGGACATTCTTCCATTTCTAATTGTTCATGACCACAATCATCACAATATGCTAAGGATAGATTAACTCCTTCATAATACCCCAAATCCATAGCTCTTCTAACCAAAGTCTTAATAGCACCAACATTATAACCAATTGGATATTTCACGTATTGGATTTTACCGCCATTTGCCAAATCCCAAAAACGTCCCTCTAAGTCTTGCTTTTGAATAGGGGTTAGTTCTTCTGTTACATGACAGTGAAATGAATTACTTACATACTCTCTATCGGATACCCCTTCTATAATGCCATATTTCTTTCTAAATTGCTGCACTTGTGTTCCGCACAAACTCTCTGCAGGGGTTCCATAAATCGCGTATAGATTCCCGTCTGCTTCTTTAAATTCGTTGATTTTCTTATTCATATGCTCCATTACTTCAACAGCAAATTCGCCATCTTCTACTAAGGAGTTTCCATTGTACAATTCTTGTAACTCATTCAACGCTGTAAACCCAAAGCTAGCAGTTGCAGATGCTAACAAAGGTTTGATTTTCTCATTCGGCTTTAACCTTCCGCCATAGAACCCACCTTCACAATATGCAAGAGGATTTGTGGAAGCTCTCATTTCTCCTAAATATGCATAGGTTCTTATATGAAGTTTTCTAATAAGTTCCATATAATAATCTAGCACCTCATAGAAATCTTTGCTCTCTTTTCTAGCTTTTGCTAAAATCATTGGTAAATGAAGAGAAACTGCCCCTATATTAAAACGTCCTACAAATACAGGCTTATCTGCTTCATCTGCTGGATGCATACCTCCCTTTACATACCAAGGCGATAAGAAAGCTCTACATCCCATAGGCGAAATAATTTCACCATACTGTTTATAAACACTAGCAACATAGCCTTTTCCCGTTAAGCTTAGCCAATCTGGATACATAGTTCTTGCAGAACACTCTACCCCTGCTTCAAACACTTCTTCTAATTCTTTTCCAACTCCATGTAGATTCTCATCATACAAAAATACAATTTTAGGGAATAGTACTGGTTTCTTACAGTTACCCTTTCCTTGTCCTTTTTGCCTTACCTTTAACATAGACATGGAAGCCATTTTCGCAAACCTAGATGTTCCTACGCCAATGGTCATGGTAATAAAAGGATAATCCCCTCTACTACTTGCTACTGTATTAAACTTGTACTCCCAACCTTGAAATCCTTGTTCAAACTCTTTCTCTAAATCTGCAATTGCCTCTTGCTCTACAACTTCTTCTGTTAAACCTAAACGACTATACTTTTGAACATACTTATTGTAAGACTTCTCTGCATATGGTTCTAATATCCCATCTACACAAGGCACGGTAAACCCACCGTACTGCTGACTTGCTGCACTTAATACAATGTCTCCAATCACGTCAAAAGCTACATCCAAAGACTTCGGTTCATTATACCAAATATTACCCATTTCAAATCCATCTTTTAATACAGATTCCACATCAAATAAACAACAATTCATAGTATCTCTTCTAGCAGACATATCATGTA
>CAYJHO010000011.1:0-38651 GCA_964369945.1 uncultured Lachnospiraceae bacterium | reverse complement strand
TAGTAGCTTCTCTTATGTGTAGCATGCTAGTTCTATCAACACTGCAAGTTTCTGCCTATATACAAAAACCAGGAGAAATTTCCCAGGATGTTAGTTTAAAAGAGGATGCAAGTACAACCTCTAGTACCTTGCAAGATTTGACTAAAGGCACTCAAGTTGTGATTAATAATGAAATTGAAGATGGCAATGAGGAACTTTGGTATCAAGTTTATGTGGATGATATATTCGGGTATGTACAAGCCTTTGCAGTGAATGTGGAAGCTAGTAGTGAAACCAATCAAGAAGGAACTGATAGTTCAGGGACAAGCAGTGATGTAGTAACTACGACAGAAACTATTATGCAAAAGATTGGAACTGCTCCAGACGATACAGCGATCAATATGCGTGCAGACGCTAGTACAAGTGCAGACTTAGTAGCCTCTGTACCTGCATTAGCTAAAGTAGATATCATTGGTGAAAAGCAAGGCACAGATAATATGCTTTGGTATCAGGTAGAGTATACAGAAAATGGGAGCGTTTCTTCTGGATATATTAGAAATGATCTTCTAACTACCAGTGAGGAAGAAAGAACGATTACAGTAGAAAAGCCAGCAGAGCCAGAACCTACACCAGAAGTTCCACAAGAACCCACAGAAGAAGCTAGCCCTTACACTGTGAAAAGCGAAGAGAAAGAGGGAGTAACTGTTTGGTATGTTGTGGATGAAGTGAATAGTCAACAAGTGAATTTAGAGAATTTATTTGCTGGTGAAATAGGAGGGGGGAGTAGCCCAGCTACCACCATTTTATTTGTCATAGTGATTCTATTACTTATCTTATCCAATGCGTTATTTATCTTAAAGTGGAGAGATGCAGAGAATTTTATTAGGAAAATGCATGAAAAGCAAAAAAGAGTAAAGAGACAACAACAAATAGCAGCTAAAAGAGAAGTTAAAAAAGAAGTACCAGCAAAAGCAAAAACAGGAGAGCCTGTAAAGCGAACAAAAGAAAACGAGCAAATGGGAGACAGGGTTAAGGTGAATCCACCGAGTTCTATCAAGCCTAATATTGCAAAGCCTAAAATGCCAAGTATGCCACTAGAACAACCAGTTGCAAAAGCGGAGCCGACCCAGAGACCACAAAGCAAGCCAGAAATTAATTTAGAAGTGGAAATCGAAGGGAAAGAAGAGCAGCTTCAATTCAATTTTAAAGAAGAAGTACCTATGCAAACTCAGGTATTAGATGTGGAAGAAATTGAACGCAAGATAGAAAAAGTAATTGAAAGACAACCACAAGTCAAAGCTACCACTCCGGTAAGCAAAGAAGCAATTAGCAATACTGAGAAAGTAATGGATATTCTAGTTAATGCTAAGAAAGAAGAAAAAGCGGAGAAAGAAACAGAAAGTGATAAGAAATGGAAGTCCAAGAATTTCTTGACAGATACGGGAGACTTAGAATTAGAATTCTTAGATTTTGATGAATAACTTGTATAAGAGTAGCAAATGTGGGCAACATTTTTATGTTGCCTTTTTGCTACCAACCGCATTAGGAGGATATATATGTTAATTAAGATAGATTATGATAGTGAAGAAGCCTTATATTTGCAAGTTAGAAATCAAATTATTTTAGGCATTGCATGTTCTAAAATAAGAGAAGGAGATTCTTTACCTAGTGTGAGGCAAATGGCAGAATATACAGGGATCAATATGCATACAGTAAACAAAGCCTATACCGTATTAAAACAAGATGGTTTTGTCCGAGTGGATCGAAGGAAAGGGGTTGTGGTTGCTGTTAGCATAAATGAAAGGCAAGCCCATGATATTTTGAAAAAAGATTTGCTTGTGACCTTGGCTAAAAGTAGCTGTCAGGGAGTAAGTAGAGCACAGGTGCATCAATTGATAGATGAGATTTATGATGAGTATGGAGGAGTATGAGTTGAAAAAGTTTACAAATAGAGCAGAGCTTGCACTGAATTTAGCAGAAAAGTTATCCAAAAAGTTGAAAAGAGGATACGTAGGATGTGAGCATATACTATATGGATTGATTAAAGAAGGAGAAGGGGTTGCGGCTGGAATCTTAGAACATCACGAGATTGCAGAAGAAACGGTGTTGGAATTAATCAAAGAGTTGATCGCCTTTGACAGCGAAATAGATAAGAAAACATCATCTAATTATTCACCTAGAGCAGAAGTGATTTTGGATTTAGCAGCAGCTACTGCAAAGAAATTCCACTCGCTAGAGATTGGGACAGAACATCTATTATTAGCTATTTTAAAAGAGGGAGAAAATGTTGCAGTACGTATGTTGAATACCTTAGGGGTTAGTGTACCTAAGATATATGTAGATATTTTGACTTGCATAGGAGTGGATCCAAGCTTATATAAGGATGATTTAAACCCAAAAAGCAAAACGAAAGCCAAAGTTTTGATGATAGATAAATATAGTAGAGATTTAACCGAATTGGCTAGAAATGGTGATTTAGATCCCATTATTGGAAGAGAAGTAGAAATTACCAGAACGATACAGATTCTTAGTAGAAAAAGCAAAAATAATCCTTGCTTAATTGGGGAACCAGGAGTTGGGAAAACAGCAGTAGTAGAGGGACTTGCACAAAAAATTGTCAGTGGTGATGTACCATTTACAGTAAGAAATAAAAGAATTTTGAGTCTAGATCTATCGGCTATGATTGCAGGAAGTAAGTATCGAGGAGAGTTTGAAGAAAGAATCAAATCTGTAATTGAAGAAGTAAGAGCAGATGGTGATATTATTTTGTTTCTAGATGAATTGCACACAATGATTGGTGCAGGGGGTGCAGAAGGTGCAATTGATGCATCTAGTATCTTAAAACCCTCTCTTGCTAGAGGAGAAATCCAATTGATTGGCGCTACCACCATAGTGGAATACCGAAAGCACGTGGAAAAGGATGCTGCGTTAGAGAGAAGATTCCAGCCAGTTAATATAGAAGTACCAACAGAAGAGGAAGCTATCGAAATTTTAAATGGTATTGTCCACAAATACGAACAGCATCATATGGTGAAAATCCTTCCTGAGGCAATCACAGCAGCCGTGCAACTATCCCAAAGGTATATTACCGATAGAAACCTTCCAGATAAAGCCATTGATTTGATTGATGAAGCCGCTAGCCATGCAAGAATTACAGAAGCTAGCAAACCGGAAAAGTTAAAGTCTATGGAAGAAGAATTTAAAAGCTTAGAGGATGCCGTGGAAGATGCCATTTTATTGGGTGACTTTGAAACCGCTTCTGAACTTAGTAAAACAATGAAAAGCTTGGGCAATAAAATTGAGAGGCAAATGCCTAAATTTGAACAAGAAAGAGTTGTGAATAGAAAGCAACTAGGAACGGAAGAGATAGCAAAAGTAGTATCTATGTGGACCAAAATTCCAGTTTCGAAACTGGCAGAAAAAGAAAGTGAAAGACTTCTAAAGTTAGAGGATAATTTACACAAGAGGGTAATAGGACAAGAAAAAGCAGTAACAGCTGTTTCAAAAGCAATGCGAAGAGGTAGAGCAGGGCTCAAAGATCCGAATAGACCAATTGGTTCCTTCTTATTCTTAGGGCCAACAGGGGTAGGAAAAACGGAACTATCAAAAGCTTTAGCAGAAACTATGTTTGGCGATGAAAACGCCTTGATTCGCGTCGATATGTCAGAATATATGGAAGGTCATTCCGTATCTAAAATGATAGGATCCCCTCCTGGATATGTAGGCTTTGATGACGGTGGGCAACTAGTGGAAAAGGTGAGAAAATCCCCATACTCTGTTATTTTATTTGACGAAGTAGAGAAGGCTCATCCCGATGTGTTTAATGTGTTATTACAAGTGTTAGATGATGGACATATTACAGATTCGAAAGGGAGAAAAGTAAGTTTCAAAAATACTGCTATTATTATGACTTCTAATGTGGGGGCTTCTAGAATAGTGGATCCAAAGAATCTAGGTTTTGCAACAAAGAGTGATGAGCAAAAGGACTTTGAAAAGATGAAATCTGGAGTAATGGAAGAAGTGAAGAAATTATTTAAGCCAGAATTTATCAATCGAATAGACGAAATTATCGTGTTCCATTCTTTGACAAAAGATCATTTAAAAGAAGTGATTAATTTATTAGCAAGACAATTAAGCAATAGATGCGAGAAACAAATGAATATTCGTCTTAATTTCTCAACAAAGCTTAAGGAGTACATCATAGAGAAACACACAGATCTTAAGATGGGAGCAAGGCCACTTAAGAGGGCATTGCAAACGGAAGTAGAAGATTTATTAGCAGAAGAAGTATTAAGAAGTAATATAAAATCAGGTGATGTTGTAATGGTTGGCTATTCCAATGGAAATGTAACATTTAAAGTAAAGGAATTAGGTGAAAATGGCAAAAGCGAAATCTAATACTATTTTTTTCTGCAGCCAATGTGGGCATGAATCTGTCAAATGGCTTGGTCAGTGTCCCGGATGTAAGGAATGGAATAGTTTTGTGGAGGAACCTGTAAAGCAAAGTGTTACAGGAAAAAAGATTCAGCTAGGACTTAGAACCGAAGAAAAACCAATGCCTATTTCTCAAATTAGTTTGGCACAAGAAGCTAGACTGCTAACAGAGATAGAGGAGTTAGATCGAGTATTAGGCGGAGGGATTGTAGCAGGTTCTTTGACTTTAGTTGGAGGAGATCCTGGGATTGGAAAATCTACCTTATTGTTGCAGGTGTGCCAGAGATTATCTGCTAAGAGTCATTCCGTATTATATATTTCAGGGGAAGAATCTTTACGTCAAATTAAGATACGAGCAGAAAGGGTAGGAGAGTTTACTGATGATTTGCAACTGTTATGTGAAACCAATTTAGATACTATAGAAGCCGTGATACAAAAGTTGCAACCTAAGGTAGTAATTATAGACTCTATTCAGACGATGTTTCGAGATAACATTAGTTCTGCACCTGGAAGCGTTTCACAAGTAAGGGAAAGTACAGCTGCCCTTTTACAAATAGCAAAAGGACAAGGAGTTAGTATTTTTATTGTAGGGCATGTGACAAAAGAAGGGGCAGTAGCAGGTCCTAGGGTGCTAGAGCATATGGTGGATACGGTTCTTTATTTTGAAGGTGATAGGCATGCTTCTTATCGGATTTTGAGAGGTGTTAAAAACAGATTCGGTGCCACCAATGAAATTGGTGTTTTTGAAATGAGAGAATCTGGTCTTGAAGAGGTCAGTAACCCGTCTAAATATATGTTAAATGGAAGACCAGAGAATGCCAGTGGTTCTATCGTTGTTTGTTCCATGGAAGGGACAAGACCGATATTGGTTGAAATACAAGCTTTGGTCTGTATGACTAATTTTGGAATTCCTAGAAGGCAAGCAACCGGAACAGATTTTAATAGAGTGAATCTATTAATGGCAGTATTAGAGAAGAGAATTGGAATGCAATTGGCAAATTGTGATGCCTATGTTAATATAGCTGGTGGACTCAAAATAGTAGAACCTGCACTTGACTTAGGGATTGTCTTAGCTGTTATTTCTAGTTTCCAAAACTTAGCGCTAGATTCGAAAATGATTGCATTTGGAGAAGTTGGATTAAGCGGAGAAGTACGAGCAGTTAATATGGCAAAACAGCGAGTGTTAGAAGCTAAGAAATTAGGATTTCACACATGCATTTTGCCACATGTTTGCCTGCAAGATGTGGGAAAAGTAGAAGGAATGGCATTGGTTGGTGTAAAGAATGTTACCGATGCCATGCAAGCTATTTAGTTAGTAGTTTCAGTATTTCTTCTATCGTTTCTTCCACTCCTAAGTTCGTTTCATCAATCGTTTTGTGAGCATATTGCTCATAGAGAGAAGTTCTTTCTTGGTAAAGATCAAAGAGGGTTTGTTGCTCTTTGAGTACAACACCCCTAGCAGTTAGATTACCCAATCTCTTTTTCAGAGAAGGGTAATCTATTTTTAGGTATAGGATAGTAGACATGGTAGAAAGATACTCCATTGCTTCTTTACAATAGACAGCACTTCCCCCTGTGGCAATAATAGAATTTGTAACCTTCAAATTTATATGAACATCATTTTCTATGGATAGAAACTGCTCGGTTCCTACTTCGGCGATTAACTCTCGAAGAAGTTTACCTGTTTGCTTTTGGATGAGCAGGTCAGAATCGATAAATTCATAGCCTAATATTTTGGCTAAAATGACGCCTATGGTACTTTTACCAACTCCTGGCATACCGATTAATGTTATGTTTTTGGCTTTCATAGAAGGAATCTCCTTTTTATGCTTGAAATTTATTTCATTTATACTATAATGGTATTACAAAGAAAAAGCAAGGGAGATTGCGCTATGGGAGAAATAAAAATAAAGAAAATTCATGAAGAGTATCTATATCTCTTTCCAAGTGTCGTAACAGTAAAGGATATTCAAGCTAGTATTACTGCAGTGGGAGAAGAGAAAGTAGATGTTTGGACAGAATTAGAGTATTTAGAAGTCGTACTTCAAAATGATAGTGTAGTCTTTGAAAGCATGTTAGATACTTTCGACACTAAGGAGGATCAAAAGTATCTAACAGAACATGGAATACAGAGTGTCTTTTCCTTTAACTACAATGTACTTGATGGAGAAGAACTAATGAGTGTTCTAGAAAATATACACGCAACTTTGGGTGGTTTTATTGCGTCTGATACAGAAGATTTACAACCAAGTTATACCATAGAAGAATTTAATCAAGTTATTTAAGAACAGAGAAGCTAGAAAAAGTTATTGCATCAGATATACAAATTGACAACCAGTTATGCTAGAAGAGATTTAGATATTACTTTTACGAACAATAAGGAGAAATGAAGTATGATGGTAGCAACAAAAGGTAGATATGCCTTAAGAGTTATGGTAGATGTAGCATTACATGGCGAGGAAGGTTATGTATCTATTTCGGCGATTGCTAAAAGACAGATGATTTCGGTTAAGTATTTAGAGATTATAGTATCATTATTAGTTAATGGTAAATTTTTGGTTAGTATGCGTGGCAAGAATGGTGGATATCAACTATCAAGACCTGCAAGTGAAATTCAAGTAAAAGAAGTAATTGAATGTGCTGAGGGAAGTATTCAAGTGGTGAATTGTCCAGAATGTAGTGGAATGGAACATTGCCCAATCGTAGATAAGTGTTTAACATTACCATTGTGGCAAGGTTTGGATAGTGCTGTAAACCAATATTTAGAGGGTATTACATTAGAGAAATTAATTGAGCAAAAAGTTTAAAATAGTTGTTGCTTTCTGTTTAGAAATCTGATATACTAGCGTTTGTGGTTAAGAAACCACAACCTAGGGGAATCATCCAACGGCAGGATGCCAGTCTCCAAAACTGTTCATGGGGGTTCGAATCCCTCTTCCCCTGTTTTGGTAAAATATCCAATTGACAATAGTTATAGGTCAATTGGATATTTTTTTGTTGTTTATATTGTGCAATAAATTGAGTTATGATACAATAGAACAATGTGCGTTAGTTAAAACTAACGCATGGGCAATGAACAGCAATTATATTTACTAAGGAGTATAGAATGAGTGCAAAGAAAATAGTTTATTTAATAATAGGATGTATTGGTTTGGTATTAGGAGCTATTGGAGCTGCCCTTCCATTGTTACCTTCTTTTCCTTTTCTTTTGTTGGCTGCTTTTGGTTTTGGGAAAAGTAGTGAAAAGTTAAATGCATGGTTTCGAAGTTCGAATCTTTACAAAAACAATCTAGAAACATATGTACAAGGAAGAGGTATGACTAAGAAAACAAAGTTAAGAATTATCATCACAGTAACCATATTAATGGCTATTGGTTTTGTGATGATGATGGAGGTACCAATAGGACAAATTACCTTGTTTTTTGTTTGGATAGGTCATTTGTTGTATTTTATATTTAGGGTAAAAACAGTAAAATTATAGCATAGAGAGAAAGAACAAAGGTGGGAAAGACTTTCGTTCTTTTTTTGTGAAAAAACTTGCATTGAGATGTCTTAATTGTTAAAATATTTCATAAGAGATTATTAGAGGGAAAGAGGGGATATCATGAATAGAGCTGGTATTTTAAAGATAAAAGAAAACATGGAACAGGTGCTAGTAGGACAATCGAGAACGATAGATTTGGTGTTAACTGCCTTGTTGGCAAAGGGGCATATCTTGCTAGAGGACATGCCTGGAACAGGAAAAACGAAAATGGCAGATAGCATAGCCAAATCCATGCAAGTTGAATTTAAAAGAATTCAGTTTACTCCTGATTTATTGCCAACAGATATTGTGGGATTACATTATTTTAATCCTAAGGAGTCAGAATTTGTTTTTAAGAAAGGTCCAGTCTTTTCCAATATTGTGTTAGCCGATGAGCTGAATAGAGCAACGCCTAAAACCCAGTCTAGTTTACTAGAGTGTATGGCAGAAACTCAAGTTACCATTGATGGAGAAACGAGGGAGTTGAGTTCTCCTTTTTTAGTAATAGCAACGCAAAATCCTATTGAAACTTTAGGTACCTATCCACTGCCAGAAGCACAATTGGACCGTTTTATGATGCGCATTTCTATGGAGGAAACCAGTAGAGAAATGGAGCTAGACATCTTGCAAAGATATCTACTAGATCAAGATGCGGTAGCGTTAGAAACTGTGATACAAAAAGAAGAAGTTCTAACTTGTATGGAGGAAGTGAAGGGGGTATTCGTTCATACTTTGTTGCTAGAGTACATCACAGATTTAGTCATGGCAACAAGGACACAATCCGCAATAGAAACGGGTGTCTCTAAGAGAGGGAGTTTGGCTTTGTTATATGCATCAAAAGCTTATGCCTATATGCAAGGAAGAACCTATGTGGTACCAGAAGATATTAAGTTTCTAGCAATTCCAATACTTGCTCATAGAATTCGATTATTTGATCAATACAGTGGAGTAAAAGGACAAGAAAAAGTGATTTCACAATTATTAGAAGAAGTAAAGCTTGTAACAGAAGACTGGGGAGCAAGATGAATGGGCAAGGGTTGATTTTCTGGTTGAGTTTACTATTAGTGATTGCCATCTACCAAGGATTTAAGCGATACAATAAAAGATTTAGATCCAAGTTGTGGCATAAGTATTTAGAGGTAGCAATAATTCTTCCAACAGAAGAATTATTTGTAGGGCAGAACTCTTATGTAGAAGAAGAGGTGGTTAATTATGGCTGGTGGCCGATTTCTATTCTAGAAATAAGTTTTCAATTGCCAATAGGAATTACCTATAGCAATGTAGAGAATAATAGTGTGAGTGATACGGTGGTTCGAAGAGATATATTTAGTATAGCACCTAGGCAGAAAATCAAACGAAAATTTCAAATTAATTGCGAAAGTCGAGGCCGTTACCAAGTAGAAGAGCTAAATCTAATGAGTTATGATATGGCAGTAATTCAAAAGGATTATACAAAAAAGACAATGCAAAGAGAGTTTTATATTTATCCGCAATTGGTAAGAACAGAGCAATTAAATATGTTGTTAAAACAGTTGACAGGTGAGTTGATGGTGCAAAAGAAACAAGTGGTGGATCCTTTTTCTTTTGGTAGTATTAGAGAATATACGATGACAGATTCCATGAAAAGTATTAATTGGAAGGCGAGTGCAAAATCAGGAGAATTCATGGTAAATGAATATGCTTCTAGCCAAAATCAAAAAATAACAATTTTGCTAGATACTTATGAAAATTTTAGTTCTAGAGATAGGCGTTTGCATGAAGAGGGAATACGGATTGCCTCTACGCTAGTTCGAAAACTATCCGCTCAAGGAATGGAAGTAGGGATAGAATCTAATGGAAGAAATCCTGATAAAGGAGAACCAATCTCTTGTTGGAAAGCAAAAGGGTACTCCACAAAAAATATGTTGCAAGTTTTGGCAAGTATGGAAATAGAAGATACTAAAGAAATATTAGATACTATGACTAGCTATCAATTGGAGGCCTTCTTTCGAGAAAGTTATGTAATCTGTATTTCAAAAAACGTAGGATTAGTAAAGGTATTGGAGCGATTTTCAAGTGATTATTTTGCCATTATACCCTATGAATTTTCTGAACCTAGGATAGAGAAAACGAGGGCTAAAGTGTTATTTTGGGAAGTGTAAGGAGGGAGAGTATCGTGATCAATAATTTGAGAATAAAGTTTGTGCCACTGATTCCTTTTCTGAACTGGACACTTGCGATATCAGTAGTATTTTGTTTTGTAATAGCCTTAGGAGAAGAGTTAGGAGTTTCCTTTAGTAAGTATGAAGGAGGTTCGGCTTATGTTGTAAGTTTGAGCTTTATCATCCCTATCCTCTTATTTCAATTACTTCTTCAAAACAGCAAGAATATTTTTGTTTTTATCTTAGGGTCACTTATCATGTTGGGAGTCTATGGTAGCCTTTGCTTCTTGTTTTCAATGATAGAAGTTTGGTATTTTTTGGTATTCCTTTTTATAGCATTTTATTATGTGCTGGCAGGGATTGAGCGAAAAGAGAGTATCTTCTATTATACCTCTTATGGATTTTACTTTTTTTTCCTCCCATTATTTATTGCGAGTATATTTATTCCATTATCAGAGTTACAGATTTATATTTTGCTAAATAGTATTCTCATTTTTTTTCTGAATTTTCTCTATATTGGTATGGAGAGGGTGGATCGTTACCTTATGATAAGAAAGAGTAAGGCAAATTTGCCTGAAAAGGCTATAGGGAATCAGGGATTTATGTATTATGTACTCATGTCAGTAGTTGGACTTATGATTACCTTAGCGACTCTAGTTTTGTGCTATGAAGAGATTATCGTTTCGATACCGATTTCATATTTAGAAGAAAGAGAAGTGTTAGAAGTGGAAGAAGAAGCAGATGAAATAAAGCAGCAGGGTGTCAATTTTGATGCTTTACAAAGTTTTGCGAGGGAGAACAGCTTGGATACACCATTTTGGAACTTCTCCTTACAAATGTGGAGAGTGATTCTTTTCTTACTATTTTATGTCATGGCTCCTGTTATTCTAATTTTGCTTCTTAGAGCTTTACTGCTTACGGTTATTAAGAGTTGGCAAAGACAAGTGGTAAGGTCTACGGATTCGAAGAAAGATTATGAAGAGGTAAAAGAAAATCTTTCTCTTGTAATTCCTTGGAAGGAAAAGATTAGAGATAGTTTTGAAACTAGTATTTTTGGTACTTCAAAGGAAGCTAAGGTGCGCAGAGCTTACAGAAATAGACTGAAAAAATACAAGCCCTATAAATGGCAAAGTCCTAGCGAAATGGAAGAGATGGCAGGAATCCACATTGGAGATTTACATGAAGAGTATGAGAAGGCAAGGTATGGTGAAAATTGAAAGTATTTTCGTAATCTTTAAAAAGGTTGAAGTATTAAAATTATACATGCTATAATTGACAAGCTATAAACTTTTGAATCATTGACTGGGAATATTAGTGGGAAGACTCAAGAGTTTTGTGATACTTGGGAGGTAGAGATGAAGAAGGAAAATCAGAAGAAAAATATTATTTTTATTTGTACGGATCAACACCGAGTGGATACCTTATCTGTCTATAAGAAGGATACCATTTGTAAAACACCAGTTTTGGACCAATTAGCAAAAGAGAGCGTAGTGTTTGATAATGCGTATACCACTTGCCCTGTATGTACTCCAGCTAGGGGTTCTATGCAAACAGGAGTATATCCTTCTAAGTCAGGGATGGAATCTAATTCTTTTCAAACAGGTTGTAGAACACATGAATTGTGCGAGGTTCCATTTTTACTTAATAAAAGGCTAGCTGAAGTGGGTTACCATTGTGGCTATACTGGAAAATGGCATTTAGGGGTAGGAGCTGATAAAGAAAAGACAGCAGAGGGAAGATCCTTACTAAATACAATAAAGCATGGATTTCTAGATTCTGTGGCATATCAAGGAAAAGCAACCCTGCCAACAGAACTTGGTTACATAGGAGATGATTTTGCAGGTCATGGGAATGGTGGCTGGGCTTATGAACAGTTTCATCAATATTTGAAAGATAATAATTTAGATTTGGAAATTATCAATGAAACAAAGGATAAGAGGCCAGGAGATCATTCCACAGTGGGAGAAGTGATTACCCCAATCGAAGGAACGATTGAGTATTTCTTGGTGAATCGTGCCATTGACATTGTAGAGGATTTAGCAGGTAGGGACGAGCCTTTCTATTTTCAATTAAACTTTTGGGGGCCTCATGAACCGTTTTATGCACCTACCCAATACTTAGATATGTATCGAAATGTGAGCATTCCTAAGAATCCAAGTTTTGATGAAGATATTAGCAATAGCCCTAGAATTTATGATTTGATACGAAGACCAGAGGTGAGTTGGGATTTCTTTGAAGATACTTTGAGACATTATTATGCTTGCACCAGTCATATCGATCATCAAATTGGTCGATTACTTCACTACCTAAAAGAAAAAGGGATTTATGATGATACCATGATCATTTTTAGTGCAGACCATGGGGATAACCAAGGCTGTCATGGTGGATTGGAAAATAAATCTTACAGCATGTATGATGATACCACCAAAATACCTTTGTTTATCAAACCAGCAAGAGAAGATTACCAAGGCTATCAACAGGAAGCTTTTGTAGGAACCTGTGATATTTATGCCACGATTTTAAAGCAGGCAGGATATGAGGCTCTTGATGATTTTGGTTATGGAGATGGGCGAGCGTTAAATGCCTTTATAGACCAGAAAGATTTAGAGTGGGGTGATGAAATTGTGACAGAGGGCATGGGAGCTTTCTCTGTTATTACGACTCAAAGGATGTTTAGAAAAGGGAAATACAAATATGTTTTCAATGGGGCTGGAACCGATCAATTATTTGATATGGAAGCGGATCCATATGAAATGGACAATTTAGTGGATAAAGAAGAACATAAAGAAGTTTTATTGTGGATGAAAAATTGTTTTGCTGACTGGATGGAACGTAATGGAGATATTATTTTAGACGGTTTCTGCAAAATGAATCGCCTAAGACATTGGGCACCATAAATAGCATAAGCTATTGTACAGTGCATTAGAAATATAGTATAATACAGAACGAGGATAGAGCGTTAGAAGGAGAAAGATATGAATTGTTATGGAATTGAAGTGAATATTAAGCATGTACCTGTTTTGGATAAGGAGTTTATTCCTTTTCACAGATTTGAAGAGGAGTTTTTAAAAACTGCAACAGAGAAATTTGAAGTGGCAGTGGAGCGTAATGCAAAGCAAGTTGCAGTTTATAAGACTTTTGTACATGGAACCGAGAGCAGAGAAGAAGCAGATGCTTACTACATTGATAGAATCGTGAAGATGCTTCTATGGATGAAGGGCGGATTTAAGGTTTATTTAAGCGGAAATACTAAGGTTGTGGAAGAAATCAAAACTCGCTATTCTATGACAGGAAGCCGTGCATTTGATGTGGACTTTATGGCAAGTGTATATGGAGAGGCATTTGAAGTTGTGGATACAGATGCAATTCCAGAAGAGAAAAGCGAAGGAGAAGCGATCGGTAAGCATAACGATGGTTGTCGTATTGGTTTTGATGCAGGCGGAAGCGATCGTAAAGTATCAGCAGTCATCGACGGCGAGTGTGTATTTAGTGAAGAAGTAGTTTGGTTTCCAAAGACAACAGCGGACCCAGACTATCACTATGAAGGCATTGTAAGTGCTATGAAAACAGCAGCTTCTCATATGCCAAGAGTGGATGCTATTGGGGTATCTTCTGCTGGGATTTATATTGAAAATGAAACGAAAATTGCTTCTTTATTCTTACAAGTACCAGAAGAATTATATGAAACAAAGGTAAGAGATATTTATATTCGTGCTGCAAAAGAATTTGGAGATGTACCATTAGCAGTTGCAAATGATGGAGATGTAACCGCATTAGCAGGAGCGATTAGTTTAGAAGATAATAATGTGTTAGGAATTGCGATGGGTACCAGTGAAGCAGTTGGATTCGTAGATGAAAATGGAAATATTACAGGCTGGTTAAATGAACTTGCTTTTGCTCCAGTGGATGCATATCAAGGAGCAATGGAAGATGAGTGGAGTGGAGATATTGGGGTAGGATGCAAATATTTCTCTCAAGATGCTGTGATTAAATTAGCACTACGTGGAAATATCCATTTAGATGAAAGTTTATCCCTAGCAGAAAAGCTAAAGGTAGTACAAAAGTTAATGGAATCAGGTGATGCGACAGCTGCAGATGTATATTCTTCTATTGGCGTGTACTTAGCACACACACTAGTATTTTATTATCAATATTATGGATTTAAGCACGTGTTATTGTTAGGACGTGTTATGTCTGGAAAAGGTGGAGATTTAATCCTATCTACCTGTAATCATGTATTAGCAGATGAATACCCAGAGGTAGCAGCGAAAATCATTCCAAGCTTACCAGACGAGAAGTTTAGAAGAGTAGGTCAGTCTGCTACAGCAGCTTCCCTACCTAAGATTTCTGGTTAAGAAACGATTGAAATTATATAAAGTTAAGTGTATGCCGATAATAACTTAGGTTGTTATCGGCATATGTAGTGTTAAAAAAGAAGGCATTGTGCCAAGTGGAGGAAGTTATGAATATTTATTCATTAGACCATGTGTCGAAATCATTTCAAAATAGATTACTATTAGATGACACTTCGTTTTTTATCGAAGAAGGAGAAAAGATTGGAGTTATTGGGGTAAATGGAACTGGCAAATCAACCCTGTTAAAGATTATCGCAGGACTAGAAAAAGTAGATTCTGGACTAGTGACTAAGGCGAACGGGATTGTAGTTAAATTTTTGTCTCAAACAGCAGAGTTCTCTAAGGAAATGAGCATTATCGATGCAGTATTAGAAGGAAATAAGACCAAAGAAAATGAGTGGAATATTGAAGCAGAAGCCAAAGCAATGCTTACGAAATTAGGTGTTACCGATTTTACTAGAACCTGTGAATTTCTATCAGGAGGAGAGAAGAAGCGACTCTCTCTAGTTAGTGTTTTGTTGGGGAAATCAGATATCATTGTGTTAGACGAACCTACCAACCATTTAGATACCCAGATGTCAGATTGGCTAGAAGAAAAGCTAAGAGCCTTTCGGGGAAGCATTGTGATGGTAACCCACGATAGATATTTTCTAGATAATGTTACGAACCGTATTATAGAAATAGAAAAGGGAAAGATCTATAACTATAAAGAAGACTATGCTGGATATTTAGAATTAAAGGCAGCTAGAATGGAAAGTGAACTTGCTAGTGATAGAAAGAAGCAAACACTATTACGTACAGAATTAGAGTGGGTAATGCGAGGGGCACGTGCTAGGAGTACAAAACAAAAGGCAAGATTAGAGCGTTATGAATTATTAAAGAGTGAAACGGGTAAAAGAGAAAATGATAGTTTACAACTTTCTTCACTACAATCTAGATTGGGGAAATCTACCTTAGAACTAGAGGAAGTTTGTAAAAGTTTTGATGGAAACACAGTAGTAGATCAGTTTACCTATACCTTTCTTTCCAATGATCGCATTGGAATCATCGGTCCAAATGGTGCTGGTAAAAGTACATTACTTAAGATGATGATAGGTCTTTTAGAACCGGATTCTGGAAAGATTTCCTGTGGTAGCACAGTGAAAATAGGATATTATTCACAAGAAATAGGTAGTGACAAGATGAATCCAGAACAAAAGGTGATTGATTATGTGAAAGATGAAGCGGAATTTATTGAAACCGTGGAAGGCAAAATCAGTGCATCTAAATTGCTAGAAAATTTCTTGTTTTCTGGGGAGATGCAATATAATGTCTTGGGGAAATTATCAGGTGGAGAAAGAAGGCGCTTGCATTTATGTAAGATTTTAATGGGGGCACCAAATGTTCTTATTTTGGATGAGCCTACCAATGATTTGGATATTATTACTTTGAATTTGTTAGAGGAGTATTTAGATCAATTTCAGGGGATTGTGATTGTAGTAAGCCATGATCGATATTTTCTAGATCGTATGGTTTCTAGAATTTTTGCGTTCACAGAGCAAGGGAAATGGAAGAGATACGAAGGAAACTATACAGATTATTTGAAAAAGTTTAAAGTAGAAAACGATTCTTTGGTAGGTGAGGAAAAAGAGAAAGAAAAAGAGCAAAATGCAAATAATTGGAAAGAATCTCGAGTAAAAAAATTGAAATTTACCTATAAAGAACAACAAGACTATGATAAAATAGAAGGAGATATTAGTGAGCTAGAAGAAAAGTTAGAAATTCTAGAAGATGATATCTTAAAACACGCTACTGATTTTATAAAGTTGAAAGAATTAACAGAGCAAAAGGAAACAGTACAAACTTTGTTAGAGGAAAAGATGGAGCGATGGATGTACCTAGAGGATTTAGCAAGTAGAATTGAGAAAGGAATGTGATCTTATGATAAAAAGTACAAGGGCTTATGTGAAACGTATGAGTGATAAGTATAGGGAGGATAAAGCAGTTTTTCTCCTCTATAGTATTTTAAGAATTTTAGTAGTAATCGTAGCAGTGGTTCAGTTTTATAATAGAAATTATGAAAATGTATTTTTGTGTATTTTAACCTTAATTCTATTTATTGTACCTAATATTTTCTCCACTTCTCTAAAGATAGAATTGCCACGAGGCTTACAAATTATTATGTTACTGTTTATCTATGCAGCAGAGATTTTAGGGGAAATAAACTCCTATTATATGACCATATCTAATTGGGATACTATGCTACATACAATCAATGGTTTCTTGGCAGCAGCTATTGGATTTGCCTTGGTGGATATCTTATGTAAGAGTGAGAAGATTAAGTTTGAACTATCGCCTATGTTTATGGCATTGGTTGCCTTTTGTTTTTCTATGACCATTGGAGTATTGTGGGAATTCTTCGAATATTGGATGGATTGTCTATTTCTGATCGATATGCAAAAAGACACCATCATTCAACAGTTTAGTTCAGCAGCCTTAGCAGTAGCAGGTGAGAGAGAAGCGATTATTAGTGGGATTACAGAAACTACGATCAATGGAGAGGTGTTACCGATAGAGGGCTACTTAGATATAGGATTGCATGATACTATGGAAGATTTAATCGTTAATTTTATAGGAGCAATTATTTTCTCATTCTTTGGATATTTCTATATCAAATCAAAAGGTCAAGGGAAAATAGCAAGAATGTTTATTCCATTTAAGCGTAAGAAAGGGAAGGAAAGTAATGGAGAATCATAAAAAGCCAGAGGCTAATGATATTTATAGACATCAAGCTGGAGACATGCTTCGGGTGATATCCTTAGCTCTTGATGCTGATTCAAGAGAAGAGTTGGTTGTATACCAAAGTTTGCAAGGCTCTTTCGAAATTTTAGTGGCAAGACTAGAGAAATTTCTAGCTCAAACAGATTTTATTCCAGCTATGCCTGGGATTCCTAGTCAGAAAATAAAAGTGGAGCAAGAAGAGCAGGTAGTAGAGAAAGAAGCTATCGTAGAAGATACCAGTGCACAAATAGATGAGCTACTTTTGGAATTTATTGATAGTCAGAGCAATGCTGAGAAATTGAAGATTCTAACTGGGGTAGAGCATAGATTGACAGATGAAATGATTAACACTATGGCAGTGGTAATTGATGTTGAGGTTCCAGAAGGTGAGTTGCAAGCTAGAATTGCTAGTTTGAAATATTGTTTACAGACCAAGATTAAGTATGAGGTGATTCGTTAATCAAGGTCTAGGAGAAGTTATGAAATATAGAGAAATTGTGAAGGGACGTTTTCTAGAACGTCCCAATCGTTTTGTGGCTTATGTAGAGCTAGAAAATCAAAGCGATAGAGAAAAAGTGCATGTAAAAAACACGGGGCGATGTGAGGAGTTATTACCAAAAGGAGCTACCGTCTATTTGGAAAAGGCAGCAAATCCTGATCGTGCTACTGCCTATGATTTAGTTGTAGTGGAAAAAGGGGAACGCCTTATTAATATGGATTCACAGGCACCCAATGAAGCGGTGTATGAATATCTAAAAGAAGGAAAGCTTTTTCTAGATATTGTGAAGATAAAGAGAGAATATACTTATCAAAAATCAAGATTTGACTTTTATATAGAAACAGAAGATAAGAAGATTTTAATGGAAGTGAAGGGAGTAACCCTTGAAGATGATGGTGTGGTAAAGTTTCCAGATGCTCCAAGTGAGCGTGCCGTTAAGCATATGGAAGAATTAATACATGCAAAGAAAGAGGGGTATGAAGTTTATATTCTGTTTGTAGTGCAAATGGAAGGGGTAAAATACTTTCTACCGAATAAGGAGAAGCATCTAGCTTTTGCAGAAACCTTGCAAAAAGCTAGTCAGGCTGGTGTTCATATTCTTTGTAGAGATTGTAAGATTACAAAAGATAGTATGGAGATTGGAAAAGAAGTTCCGATTTATTTAGAAGAGCGCCAAGCGGTAGCAGAATCGCTTAACCCAATTCTTCTAGAATTTTATGATAAAAATAAGCGGTGTTTACCTTGGCGGGAGGAAGTATCTGCATATCGTGTTTGGGTATCAGAAATTATGTTGCAGCAAACAAGGGTGGAAGCAGTAAAACCGTATTTCACTAGATTTATGGAAACGCTTCCAAGTAATAAGAGTTTAGCAGAGGCCAGTGAAGAAGTGATACTGAAATTATGGGAAGGCTTAGGTTATTACAATAGAGTTCGTAATTTACAAAAAGCTGCACAAATGATCGAATCAGAATACGCTGGGGTTATGCCAAAGGAATATGACACGCTATTGACCTTACCAGGAATTGGGTCCTATACAGCAGGGGCAGTTTCCTCTATCGCATATCAACAAGTACAACCAGCGGTAGATGGGAATGTGCTAAGAGTTATGTCTAGATTGTTTTGCGACGGGAGAGATATCTTGAAGCAGTCGGTAAAACAAGATTGGGAGCAGTTGCTTCGTAGTACTATGACAAAACTAAGGCCAGGTGATTTTAATCAGTCTTTAATGGAAATAGGAGCCACGATCTGTATTCCAAATGGTGCACCGAGGTGTGAAATTTGCCCTTTGCAGACAAAGTGTAAAGCATTAGAGGCAGGAACTCAATTGCAGTACCCTTTTAAAGAGGCGAAAAAGAAACGTGTCATTGAAAAGAGAACCGTTTTGATCTTAAGAAATGATAAAAAGATAGCGATTAGCAAACGGCCTGATACAGGTCTACTCGCAGGATTATATGAATTTCCAAGCATAGAAAAATCTTGCACCAAAAAGGAAGTATTAGCATATTTAAAAGACAAAGATATTAAAAGTTTGCATATCAAGAAACTGAGTGATGAAAAGCATATCTTTTCTCATAAAGAATGGCATATGACTGGCTACCTAGTAAAACTTGACGAGCTCTACGAGCATTTGGAGGTAAAGGATTGGATTTTTGTAAGTCTTGCAGAAGCACAAAAAACATATACGATTCCATCAGCCTATTCGGCCTATATGAGATATCTTGAAACAATTGTGTGATTCCGATAAATTTAGCTAGAAAATAACCATCCTCTGTGGTATGATAAATGCAGAAAAATGAACTCTTGGAAATTTTAGTGAGAATTCAAGAGTTCATCTAGAACAAGTGGGGGACAGAGTCCCCTAAGGAAAATCTAGAGCCCTAAAAGTAAGGGCTTAGAGATTCCGAGAGATTAATATATAAGATGGAGGAGATTATGGAACATTTATTAAAAGTAGATCCAGAAATTGCTAGTTGTATCGAGAAGGAAGGAAAGAGACAAAATAGTCATATTGAGTTGATTGCTTCCGAAAACTGGGTAAGTGATGCTGTGCTAGAAGCAGCAGGTAGCCTATTAACAAATAAGTACGCAGAAGGGTATCCTGGAAAACGATATTATGGCGGCTGTTCTTGTGTTGATGAAGTAGAAACGTTAGCAATAGAACGTGCTAAGGAATTATTTCACTGTGATTATGTAAATGTTCAACCTCACTCAGGAGCACAGGCAAATATGGCAGTACAGTTTGCTATCTTAGAACCAGGCGATACCGTTATGGGAATGAACTTAGCTCATGGTGGTCATTTAACTCACGGAAGTCCTGTAAATATGTCAGGCAAATATTTCAAGATTGTTCCTTATGGTGTAAACGAAGAGGGATTTATTGATTATGATGAATTAAGAAACATTGCAATAGAAGCAAAGCCTAAGATGATTATTGCTGGTGCTTCTGCTTATGCAAGAAGCATTGACTTTAAGAAATTTCGTGAAGTAGCAGATGAAGTAGGTGCTGTACTTATGGTAGATATGGCACATATTGCTGGCTTAGTAGCAGCAGGCGTACATGCTAGTCCAATTCCATATGCGGATGTAGTAACCACTACCACTCACAAAACCTTGCGTGGACCAAGAGGTGGAATGATTTTGTGTAACCAAGAAGCAGCAGATAAGTATAATTTCAACAAAGCTATTTTCCCAGGAATTCAAGGTGGTCCTTTGATGCATGTGATTGCAGCAAAAGCTGTTTGTTTTAAAGAAGCATTAACAGAGGAATTTAAAGTATATCAAGAGAATGTGGTGAAGAATGCTTCTGCTTTAGCTGACGCTTTGATGAAAAGAGATATTAATATAGTATCAAAAGGTACCGATAATCATTTGATGTTGGTAGACCTTACGAATTACCAGTTGACAGGAAAAGAAGTCGAAAAATGGTTAGATGAAGCTTGTATTACTTCCAATAAAAACACCATTCCAAATGATCCGAAATCACCATTTGTAACTAGTGGTATTCGTCTTGGAACACCGGCAATTACTAGTCGAGGAATGAATGTAGAAGATATGGATTTGATTGCAGAAGCAATTTCTTTAGTCATCAAGAAAAAAGAAGAAGGGATAGCTGAGGCTAAAGCAATGGTAGATGCTTTGGTTGCGAAATATCCACTTTTATAGAAATGCTAGCCACCTATTCGATTTGCAGATACAAATCATATAGGTGGTTTTGTATGTTTTGGTTTAGAACTTAGTAAATTTCACTTGCATAACAAAGGGTACTGTGTTAAAATATCTTTCAGTAACACACAAGTGTACGCACAAAACGAACACTTGCGATGGTTTGATAAGTAAAGAGGAGCAAGATTATGTTGCAACAAACAGAGTACTATGTAGTAAGAAAAAAGGCGGTACCAGAAGTTCTTCTAAAGGTAGTAGAAGCAAAGTATTTGGTGGAATCAGGAACGGTTGATAGCATTGCCGAGGCAGTAGAGCGAGTAGGGATTAGTAGAAGCTCGTTTTATAAGTATAAAGATGACATTGATCCGTTCTATAATAATGTACAAGGGCAGACGATTACACTATCTTTTCAAATGAACGATATCCCTGGTTTATTGTCAGAGGTATTACAGATTATTTCGAATAGTGGGCTGAACATATTGACCATTCATCAAAGTATCCCAATCAATGGGGTTGCTTCCTTGTCTATTAGTATGGAAGTATTACCAGAAGTAAGTAATGTATCAGGGATATTAGAGAAGTTGGAAGCACATACTGGCGTGCACGGAATTCATATATTTGGAAGAGAATAAAAAGAATGAACTCTCGGAATCTTTCCTACGAAATTCATAAACAAAGTGGGACAGAGTCCCTAAAGAAAATCTAGAGCCCTAAAGCCGGCCTCTAGATTCCGAGAGTATATAAGAATGTAATGTGAAAGGTAAGGCAAGCAATGATTAAAATAGCAATATTTGGATATGGAACAGTGGGATATGGGGTAGCAGATGTTTTGGAAACGAATAGAGAGACCATTAAGAATAAATCTAAGGTTGACCTAGAGGTGAAGTATATTCTAGATATTAAGGAGTTTCCAGGGGATAAGAACGAATCAAAGATAGTAAAAGATATTGATGTGATACTAAATGATCCAGAAATTAAAATTTGCTGTGAAACTATGGGTGGTCTAAAAGTTGCTTATGAATTTTCAAAGATGGCTTTAGAAAAAGGGAAATCTGTTTGCACCTCTAATAAGGAGTTAGTGGAAGCATACGGAACAGAACTAGTGCAAATCGCAAAAGACCATAATTGTAATTATTTCTTTGAGGCTAGTGTGGGTGGTGGAATTCCAATTATCCGTAATATTACCTCATGCCTTTGTGGAGATAGAATAGAGAAAATTACAGGTATTCTAAATGGAACCACCAATTATATGTTGACTAAAATGGCAATGGAAGCAGCTGATTATCATGATGTCCTAAAAGAAGCTCAAGAAAAAGGTTATGCAGAATTAAATCCGGAAGCAGATGTAGAAGGGTATGATGCTGCTAGAAAGATCGCAATTCTCGCTTCTTTGATGAGTGGCAAAACAGTTTCCTATAACGATTTATATGTAGAAGGAATTAGTCAAATTAGCAGTGCTGACTTTGCCTATGCAAAAGCTATGGGGACTAGTATTAAATTATTAGGAACCTGTCAGCAAGAAGAGGAAAAAGTATTTGCTATGTTAGCCCCAGGTATGGTGGCAGCAACGAATCCACTTTATATGGTAAATGATGTGTTTAATGGAATTGTTGTAAAAGGAAATATGCTAGGAGATGCAATGTTTTATGGTGCTGGAGCTGGAAAGTTACCAACAGCTAGTGCTGTGGTAGCTGATATTGTAGAGGCAGCAAAGCATGTTGGGATTGTTGTTTCAAGGGCTTGGTCAAAAGAAAAAGCAGAACTAATTAGCATAGAAGAAAGTAGAACACAGTTTTTTGTTAGAACATCAAAAGAATCGAAAGATTTGGCTGTAACTTTATTTGGTGATTTAGAAGCGATTGAATTAGCAGAATATCCAGATGAATTTGCTTTTGTAACAGAGGAAATGAGTGAAAAGGATTTTGCACAAGCTTATGCAAAGTTAGAAGGTGCAAAAACTAGAATTCGTATGACAGCTTAAAGAATGGAGAGGATTATGAAATATATTATTGTATTGGGAGATGGAATGTCAGATGAACCACTGGCAGAAATTGGAAATAAGACACCATTAGAAGTAGCAAAGACACCGGTTTTGGATAGATTAAGTAAGGTAAGTGAAATTGGGCTTTGTAAAACAGTGCCAGAAGGTATGAAACCAGGCAGTGATGTAGCAAACTTATCGGTACTAGGATATTCGCCATTATCATATTATTCGGGGAGATCTCCACTTGAAGCACTTAGCATAGGTGTTCCAATGGAAGATACGGATATTGCTCTTCGTTGCAATATTGTAACCTTATCAGAAGAAGCAGGCGCTTTTGAAGACCAAACAATAGTAGATCATAGTGCTTCTGAAATAGAAACGGAAGATAGTGCTATCTTGTTAGAAGCAGTAGCAAAAGAACTGCAAAATAATAGATATCTTTTCTATGTAGGAACTAGCTATAGACATTGTTTGATTTGGAAAAATGGAACTGTATTTGACTTAGTGCAACCGCATGATGTTTTAGATCAAGTAATTGGGCAACATTTGCCAAACGATGAAGTTTTACTATATATGATGAAGAGAAGTTATGAGATATTAAAAGATCATCCCATCAATATAGAGCGCAAGAAAAAAGGACTAAATCCAGCAAACTGCTGTTGGTTTTGGGGAGCAGGAACAAAGCCGATGTTGAGTGACTTTAAAGAGAAGACAGGAAAGAAAGGCATGATGGTTTCTGCCGTAGATTTATTAAAAGGAATTGCCGTAGGAGCCAATATGGGAGTGGCAATGGTAGAAGGTGCTAATGGAGGATTGCATACAAACTATGCAGGAAAAGTAGAGGCAGCTGTAGATAGTTTGATAAAGGATGATTATGATTTTGTTTATGTACATATCGAAGCCCCAGATGAAATGGGACATCAAGGTAGTTTAGAACGTAAAATTCTAGCGATTGAGTATTTAGACGAATTAGTGATTGGACCTATAGTATCTGCAATGGAAGAGGCTGGTGAAGATTATCGAATGTTGGTTATGCCAGATCACCCAACTCCACTTTGTATTCGTACCCATACTTCAGACCCTGTACCATATCTCTTGTACGATAGCACAAAGAAGAAAGAGTCTGCATATTTATATACAGAAGAAGATGCAAAACAAAGTGGAAACTTTGAAGCCGTAGGGCACAAAATGATAGAACATTTATTTACACATGCAGAATAGAGCATGAGATTGAGGAGAACATGAAAAAAGTAGTTAAGTTTGGCGGTAGCTCACTTGCTAGCGCATCACAATTTGAAAAAGTAGGAAAAATTATTCAATCGGACGAACAGCGTAGCTATGTTGTTCCAAGTGCACCAGGAAAGCGCTTTGATACAGATACGAAGGTAACAGACATGTTGTACCAATGTTATAACCTTGCTTCTAGTGGTCAAGAATTTAAATCACTTTTATTAGCGATTAAAGAAAGATACCATGAGATTATCCAAGGATTAGATTTAAATCTTAGCCTAGACAATGAATTTGTACAAATTGAAGAAAACTTTAAACTACAAGCAGGTTCTGATTATGCGGCTAGTCGTGGTGAATATTTAAATGGGATTATCATGGCACAGTATTTAGGTTTTGAGTTTGTAGATGCTGCAGAAGTAATTCGATTTGATGAAAATGGAAATTTTGACGCTGAAACTACCCAAGATTTAATGAGCATTCGTTTGGGTAAATACGATGCAGCTGTAATTCCAGGTTTTTATGGTGCTTATGAAAATGGTGTAGTAAAAACTTTTAGTCGTGGTGGCTCCGATGTGACTGGTGCAATTGTGGCAAAAGCAATTCGTGCAGATGTTTATGAGAACTGGACAGATGTATCAGGTGTTTTGGTAGCGGATCCTAGAATTGTAAAACATCCAGAAGCAATCCAAGTGATTACATATAAAGAGTTAAGAGAGCTTGCTTATATGGGAGCTAGTGTGCTTCATGAAGATGCGATATTTCCTGTTAGAAGAGAGGGAATACCAATCAATATCAAAAACACTAACATCCCAGAAGATGAAGGAACTTGGATTGTAGGTAGCACTTGCCAAAAATCTAAAAATATCATCACTGGTATTGCAGGTAAAAAAGGATTCTGTGCAGTCAATATTGAGAAAGCAATGATGAACTCGGAAATTGGTTTTGGTAGAAAAGTACTACAAGCTTTTGAAGAATATGGAATTTCTTTTGAGCACGTACCATCAGGAATCGATACAATGACAGTATTTGTACACCAAGATCAATTTATTAATAAAGAACAATCCGTAGTATCAGCGATTCATAGATTAGCAAATCCAGATAGCATTGATATAGAAGCTGATTTAGCTTTAGTAGCTGTAGTAGGTCGTGGCATGAGAGCGCAAAGAGGAACTGCTGCAAAGATTTTCTCTTCTTTAGCAGATGCAGATATTAACGTAAAGATGATTGACCAAGGATCGAGTGAGCAAAATGTTATTATCGGAGTTGCAAATCGTGACTTTGAAAGTGCAATTTGTGCAATTTACCATGGCTTTGTGAAGTCATAAATGAATCTCGGAATCTTTCCGACGAAATTCATGATGAACAAGTGGGGGCAGAGTCTCCTAAGGAAAATCTTGAGTCCTAAAAGTAAGGGCTCAAGATTTTGAGGGTATATACCATAATATGGAGGGAAAATGTGAGCGAGGAAAGACGAAAGAAGAGAAAAAAGGTTGAGTTAATATGTAAATCCATTTTGGCAGGAGTTATTATATTATTAGCTGGTGGAGTTTATGTTGTGATTACAAAACTACCAAGTCAAACAACAGAAGTTCATAATGATGCAGAGGGTACATCGGAAGTAGTAGATGATATTATACAAGACTTAATTGAAAATGAAACAGACTTACCAACAGAAGCAGAGGATGTGATATTAGAACCGACGGCAGATGAATTATTTCAAGAGTTTCTAGATGAAAGCATAGCGGCGATGAGTCTTGAAGAAAAAGTGGCAGGCTTGTTTGTAGTAACTCCTGAGAGTTTGACAGGGGTCACAAAGGTAACACAAGCAGGAGAGGGAACAAAGACAGCATTAGAAACCTATCCTGTGGGTGGAATCGTATACTCAGAACAAAACTTTGAGGATCAAGAGCAATTTGATACGATGTTAACCAATACGATTGGTTATAGTTCAATCCCTTTATTTTTAACAGTAGATTCTAGTGAAATAACCAGTGCTAATTTAAATTGGAAATTAGGACCAATAGCAGATATCATAATTGGAGAAGATAGTTATTTAGATGGCATTGCTCATGGAACAGATACTAGCGCTGTGGCTGCTGTAGTATTAGAAGAAGTGACCTTAACAGAATATGAAGGAATTAGCTCCACCATTATGAATTTTCCAGGAACAGGAGATTTATCAGAAAATCCAAATGAGGTTCTAATGACTAGTGATAGAGAGTATTCGAGTTATGAAGAACAAGAATTTGGGATTTATCTGAGTGCTTTTAATTTGGGAGCTGATTTTGTTCAAGTAAGCCATATGTATGCACCTGGACTAGGCGATGATATGAATTATGCGTCTATGTCTGAGCGTATTGTAACGGATATTCTAAGAAACAGTTTAGGCTTTGATGAAATCATTATAACAGGGCCTATGAATGCTCCAGTTATTACGGAGTACTATACTCAGGGGGATGCAGCGATTCGTGCACTTCGTGCTGGGAATGATATGATTTTTGCAGCCGATAATTTTGTAGAAGCATATGATGCAGTGCTAATCGCTGTACAATCAGGTTTGATTTCTGAAGAGAGAATTAATGATTCCCTAGAAAGAATTTATAGAGTAAAGTATGAAGATAAATTAGAAGAGTTAGAAAGTAGTAGTGTAGAATGATGCAAGGTATTTTAATTTATAATGGTAGTTTGACTTCTGAAAAGTTTACAGAGTTAAATGAGATGTATGTAGAAGCAGCAAAGCAGCAAGATGTGCACTTAAAAGTAATGAAAAATACAGAGCTAATTAGTGTTATTTTAGATCACGCATATGTCGATTCCTGTGAGGGGATCGACTTTGTGTTATTTTTGGATAAAGATATCCGATTAGCAAGACAATTAGAATGTATGGGAATACGAGTCTTTAATTCATCGCATACAATCGAGGTTTGTGATGACAAGATATGGACCATGCAAGCCTTATCTAAGCATGGGATTAAAATGCCTAAAACTATATTTTCGCATAAAGTATATTTTCCTACCCAAGAACTTCATCTAAAATTTGTGGAAAGAGTAGAAGCATTATTAGAGTATCCTTTTGTAATAAAAGAAGCCTTTGGGTCATTTGGAAAGCAGGTTTATCTTGTGGAAACAAGGGAAGCTTTTCTACAAAAATGTGGAGAACTTAGCTTCAAGCCTTTTCTTTGCCAAGAACTTGTTAAGACAAGTTATGGGAGAGATGTTAGAATACAGGTAGTAGATGGGGAAGTGGTTGCAGCAGTTTTAAGGGAGTCAGAGAATGATTTTCGGGCAAACGTAAGCAATGGAGGGAAAATGTATCCCTACCATGCATCCGAGTCCTTTCAACGTGTAGCAAAAGAGGTTGCTAAGATATTAAATGCTGATTTTGCAGGGGTTGATTTACTATTTGGAGAAGCAGAGGAACCGATTCTTTGTGAAGTGAACTCAAATGCCCATATCAAGAATTTATATGATTGTACAGGGATTAATGTAGCAAATAAAATTGTGGAGTATATTAAGAGGGAATGCAAGGGTGAAAAAAGGAATACTAATTTATTATAAAGAGGACTACGAAAAGAATCAGTGGTTTGCCAACGAATTTGTAAAAAAAGCAAAAGATTTTGACCTAGAGATAGAACTGCGACTAGTAGAGGAACTTTCTTTTATAATGGATGGAAGCAGATTTCAAGTTTGGACAAAGCAGGAAATTTTAGAAACACCCTCATTTGTAATTAATCGAAGTAGAGAAAAAAGTATTGCTTATCATTTTGAAGCAATGGGCGTTTTCGTGTTTAACTCCGGTTTTGTAAGTGATATTTGTAATGATAAGGCAAGAACACATCAAGTAGTGAATGCTTGTGGAATCCCATCCGTTGCCATGATGATGGGGAATAGAAAGAGTTTTTGCATAGACCAAGTAAATCTTAGCTACCCTTTGGTGGTAAAGAGTTTGGATGGACATGGCGGAAGTGAAGTGATGAAAATCGAGAATAGACTAGCATTGGAACAGTGGTTTCAAGAAGCTACATGGGATCACTTCTTGTTGCAAGAAATGTCTACAAAGCCAGGGGTGGATGTTCGCGTTTATATGCTTGGGGAGAAAGTGTTAGGAGCAGTCAAAAGAAGCAATCAGGAAGATTTTAAATCTAATATTTCTACAGGGGGAAGCAGCGAAGCCTATACCTTATCAGAAGTAGAGTATGGTTATTTAGAAAATATTAGAAAAGCAATTGCTTTTGATTTTGTAGGAATTGATTTTATTTTAGATAAAGAGGAAAACTTTTTGTTTAATGAGATAGAGGATATGGTAGGGACTCGTTCTTTATATGCAAATTATGATTTAGACGTAGTTGCAGAGTACCTAGCATATATTACAGAAAAAATTCATAGAATATAGAAAAATATGTTGACAAATAAAAGTAGTTATTGTATAGTATTATTTGTCGTTAAGACATATGCGTGAGTGGCTCAGCGGTGGAGCACCTCCTTGCCAAGGAGGGGGTCGCGGGTTCGATCCCCGTCTCGCGCTTATAAATTTAGAAAGATAGCAGAAGTGCTATCTTTTTTTGTATGTAAAATTCTGAAAAAACAGGAGTTAGTTGTAGTTAATTGCTAAAAGTTCATAGCATAAATGTACAAGTATATGAAAAAAATAAATTTAGCCTTTATTTGTTGATATATATATTATTATTATATAAAATATTTATTATATATAGTAAAAAAGTGCCATTATAACGGCAGAAGGCGAGGTAATATGAGTAGACTTAAAGTAGTGTCTCCTGATCAAGCACAGTTAACGGTAGAGCAATTATATAAAGACTTAGAGAGGCATATTGTGGCCAGTCCTCCAGGATTATGCCCAGTAGATATGCAAGCATCTATGCTAAAGCTCTGTTTAGCACAAACCTGTGGGAAATGTAGTCCATGTAGAATTGGATTAAAGCAAGTATTAAAAATGATAGAGTCTGTTTTAGATGGCAAGGCGAAAAAGGATACCTTAGATCTCATATACAAAACAGCGCAGGATATCGTAGATTCTGCCGATTGTGCAATAGGGATAGAAGCAGCAAGAATGGTAGTTCATGGAATGGATGGATGTATGGATGATTATAAACATCATGTAGAGCATGGAAAATGCTCTTACCATATCACACACCCAGTTCCTTGTGTTGCCCTATGTCCAGCAGGCGTTGATGTCCCAGGTTATGTGGCTTTAGTTCGTGAAGAGAGATATGCAGATGCGGTAAGACTTATTCGTAAGGATAATCCATTCCCAACAGTCTGCGCTATGATTTGCGAGCATCCATGCGAAGCTAGATGTCGAAGAAATATGATTGATAGTTCTGTCAATATTAAAGGGATTAAGAAGATGGCAGTGGATAATGCACGTGCAACAGAGGTACCAGTTCCTTTGAATGAAGCAAGTACAGGAAAGAGAATTGCCATTGTCGGGGGAGGTCCTGGTGGCCTATCAGCAGCCTATTATTTACAATTAATGGGACATCAAACCGTTATCTTTGAAGAAAAGAAACAGCTAGGTGGAATGCTTCGCTATGGCATACCAAACTATCGCTTACCAAGAGAACGATTGCAAGAAGATATCGATGCAGTGCTATCAACGGGTGCAGAGGTGCGTCTAGAATCAAGAGTGGGAAATGGACAAGGAGAAATTTCCTTCGAAGATTTGAAAAAAGAATTTGATGCCGTTTATATTGCGATTGGTGCTCATACAGATAAGAAGATAGGGATGGAAGGAGAAGATTCCAAGGGAGTGATCTCTGCGGTTGAAATGCTTCGAGAAATTGGCGATGATAAAATGCCTGACTTTACAGATAAGAATGTAGTAGTAGTGGGCGGTGGAAACGTAGCAATGGACTGTGTTAGATCAGCCGTTCGTTTAGGGGCTAAGAAGGTAGGAGTTGCTTATAGAAGAAGACAAGAAGATATGACAGCATTACCAGAAGAAGTGTTTGGAGCAGTGGCAGAAGGGATTGATTTATATACTTTAGAAGCACCTTCTAAAATTGAAGCAGATGCAGAGGGCAATGTGGTAGCGCTTTGGGTACAACCACAGATTATTGGTCCAATTGATGCATGGGGAAGAGCAAGACCAATTAAAGCAAATGTGGAACTAAAGAGAATTCCATGTGATGTTCTAATCATAGCAATCGGACAAGGAATTGATTCGAATCACTTTAAAGAATCAGGGATTACCGTGAAACAAGAACTAATCGCTGCTATGAATGATGGAGAAGTAAAGGAAATTGCAGGAATTTTTGCAGGAGGAGATTGTGTAACAGGTCCTTCTACAGTTATTAAAGCTATTGCTGCAGGAAAAGTTGCAGCAGCAAATATAGACGAATATTTAGGGTTCTGTCATAGAATTACCTGTGATGTGGAGATTCCACCGGTTACCTATGATCCTCAAACACCTTGTGGCAGAGTGAACATTCGCGAACTAGATGCAAGTGATAGAAGAAATCACTTTGAAGAATTAGAATGTGAAATGACAAAACAGGAAGCGAAGCAAGAGGCTTCAAGATGCTTGCGTTGTGATAAGTATGGTTATGGAAGCTTAAAGGGAGGACGTGAAGTAATATGGTAAATTTATTAATAGACGGAAAAAAAGTATGTGTAGAAGAAGGCACTACTGTTATGGAAGCTGCAAGAAGTATAGGAATTGATATTCCTAGATTGTGCTACTTAAAAGGAATCAATGAAATTAGCGCCTGTAAAGTGTGTATAGTAGAATTGGCTAATAATACTATTATAACTTCATGTAATAATCCTGTCGAAGAAGGAATGACAGTATTTACAAACTCACCAAAAGTAAGAAGTGCTAGAAAGACGAATGTAGAGTTAATATTGTCACAACATGATTGTCACTGTGCAACCTGTGTTCGTAGTAGAAACTGTAATTTACAAGCGTTGTCCAATGACTTAGGAATTTTCCATATTCCTTACGAAGAAGATTTAGCAATAGTTCCTTGGGATGAGAGTTTCCCTTTGATTCGTGATTCTAAGAAATGTATTAAATGTATGAGATGTATTCAGGTTTGTGATAAAGTTCAAGCAGTTAATGTATGGGATGTTCAAAATACAGGAGCGAGAACTACCGTTGATGTAACTGGCTACACCAATATTAGAGAATCAAACTGTACACTTTGTGGTCAATGTATTACCCATTGCCCAACAGGCGCTTTGCGTGAGAGAGATGATATCGACAAAGTGATTTCGGCATTGTCAGATCCTGAGAAAATTACAATTGTACAGATAGCACCAGCAGTGCGTACTGCTTGGGCGGAAGAATTACATATTGAGAAGGATAAGGCTACGGAAGGAAGAATGGTAGCAGCCTTAAAGCAAATAGGCATAGATTATGTATATGATACCAATTTTGCAGCCGATGTAACGATTATGGAAGAAGGTCATGAGTTATTACAAAGATTGGCAAATAGGGATCAGCATAAATGGCCAATGTTTACTTCTTGTTGTCCAGCTTGGATGAATTATGTGATTAAGAAATATCCACAATTGATTCCAAATATTTCAACTGCAAAATCTCCACAACAAATGTTTGGTGCATTGATTAAGACTTATTTTGCAAAAACTCATAATATTGATCCAAAAGATATCGTTCTTATTTCAGTGATGCCTTGTGTATCAAAGAAAAGAGAAGCGACTTTAGAGGGAATGCAATCGACAGAGGTAGGACCAGATGTAGATGTAGTATTGACCACAAGAGAATTGGCAAGATTGATCCGTGCAGAACATATCAATCCCACCTTACTTGAAGAGGCTGAATGGGACACTTTGTTTGGTGGAGGATCTGGAGCTGGTATGATTTTCGGTGCAACAGGAGGGGTTATGGAGGCAGCACTTCGTACCGCTTGTGCTGTAGTAGAAGGTAAAAACCCAGAATTTGACCGAATGAAAACAGTTAGAGGGATTGAAGGAAGAAAAGAAGCTACCTTCCAAATTGGAAATGTTGAATTAAAGACCTGTATTGCAAGTGGACTTAGAAATGCAGATGAAATTGTACAAGATATTCTTTCTGGAAGATCAGAATTTGACTTTGTTGAAATTATGGCTTGCCCAGGAGGCTGTGTAGGTGGCGGTGGTCAACCGATTCGAGATGGTTATAATATGGCAGAAGGAAGAGGAAGCATGTTATATCACTTAGATGAAAAGAGAGAAAATAGATATTCTCATGAGAATAAGGAAGTGCAACGTGTATATGAGGAATTCTTAGGAGAGCCACTTGGACACATGAGTCATCATTTATTACACGTTGAACACAAACCTTTGAAGTAAATTTAGGAGTTTTTCTTTCCCATCTGCTCTTTCGAAACAGAGCTACTAGGTTGAGAACTAGGTGTAGGGAAGCGAAGTAATAAGGCCTTGAGCGAACGAAAATGAGTTGGAATTAAAGGCCAAAAGTAAGGCGCTCCAAAAAGGCAAGGCGTGGTAAGGGCAGAACAAAGAATCAAAATAAGCCCAAAAGTAAAGCCAGGAAAACCAAGAAATGCCGTAGTAGTAATGAGAAACATTCGATACATTCTTATCCCTTCAGCAAATTCTATGCTAGTGAGAGCTAGAGAGGAGAGTAGGGTAAGAGCAGCATAAAATAAGATTTCGGTAGAAGCAAAATTTAGTTGTACTGCCATTTCACTTACTAATAGTCCGCCCACAATGGAAAGCGAACCTGAAAATTTGCTAGACGATTGTGTGGCGGAATATTTAAATAAATCCAATAAAAATTCTACCACATAAACATAGACAATTAAGCGAACTGGTCCTATCTGATTTTCGGGTAGTAAATTTAGGCTTTCTGCTATAGGTTGAAAGTATAAAGTTAGGAGCAAGAAACTAGGTAGTAACAGTAGCGTTAATAGCATACAAAAAAAGCGAAGCAATCTAAGATAACTTCCAACTAGGGGAGGTTTGTAATAATCCTCTGGTCCTTGTGTAAACTGAAATACATTACAAGGGGTAATAATTACATTGGGAGAATTATCGACTAATAGAATAAAGTAACCTTCCATAAGGTAACTACAAGCTACATCTGGTCGCTCTGTTATTTGAAAAGAAGGTAAGGGGTGGAACCATGATTTTTTGACCAAGAGTTCTTCTAAGCTTTTACTACCCATAGTAAGAGAGGTGGCAGAAATTGCATTGATTTTTTCTTTTAATTTTGCCAAAAGCTTGGAATCACAGAGGCTTGGTAGATAAGCAATGGCTACATCTGTTTTACTGGCTGTTCCTACAGATAAAAGCTCAAAGGTAAGTTCTGGGGAACGAATCCTGCGGCGAATTAAATTAGAATTAGAAAGAAGGGTTTCAATAAAACCATCTTTTGCCCCCTTCATAACTCTCTCTGTATCAGGCTCTCCAATACCTCTAGCAGGATACTGTCTTAAATCTAGTAAAATGGCTTCTTCAAATCCATCAATAAACAGTACACTAGGACCACTTAGGACTTGTTTTGTTATGGAATCCCAATCATGACTCAGGCTAGTTTGAGCAAATCCAATTTTACTATTCATATATTGTTCTAAATCTTCAATTTTCCTATCAGCAGTAAAAAAATCGCTTTGTAAATCAGAAAAGATTCGTTGCATAATATCTACATTAGTAAATCCATTGATGCCTATCCAATAGGCTCTAGTAGTTCCAAAATAAAGATCTCTAGTTATGAGATCAAAGCTTGTTCCTAAAGGGAAAAGGGAGTGAGCAATAGTAATATTTTGTGCAATATTTGTAGAAAGTTGTTGCATAATGCCTCCTAAATAGCTATGATTTAATACTAAGTTTCCCTAAATATTAAAATTTATACAAAGATTGACACCTATGATTACAATTGTTATAATTCAGAAGAGAACACAGTGAGGTGAAACGAATGCATGGTTTTTGTAAGGAACTTCTTGACTTAGAAAAAAGGTACATAGAATTATGCGAAACTCAATTTTCTGGAACTGTAGAGCGCTTTGAGGTGAAAAGTATTGTGATGCAAAGAGCAGACGCGATACGTGAAGTAATGCTGAAGACGAATTCACTGATACATGAAAATATTAAACCATATTTACTGAATCCAGAAATGTTAAATTTAGAACTTGCAGAGAGTTTCGAAGAACTAGCAACAGAGCTTTCTAGCCATCAGGCTCAAATCGATGCAGGACTAGCTTTTGAACTCAGAGAAGCAATCGGAGTTTTTTATAAAAAGACAAATAATGTAGAGGCTTATATTCGGAATGCATATTGGAAAGGAATAACAGCCTTTTATTTTGATGCAGAAATTATGAATGAAGCTTATAAACAAAGCTGTGAAGAAGTAGTACAATTTGTGGATCTATACGATAAATTTGATGAAGAAACAAGAAAATATATCGTAAGAGCGTATGGGAATCTCTATGTGAGTGCAGCAAAGCAAGGAATCACAGAGTTTTTTACACAAGTAGAGAGGGTACTATACTTTTGGGAACATATCGCAAGACTTAGAGATCCACATTTTCCATGGGAAGCATTTTATACCAATCTGCATGACAATATTTGTTCTAGAATCATGCCAAGTTTAAGAGATGGAGTTAGTTTTTCTCAAATGAGATTAGATCAAATGTCTGAATCAGCAGCCGCATTATTTCAAGCTGCGCAGAGATTGGAAGAAGCAAAAAGTAGAGTGACGAATTCATCAAGATATATCTATATGTATTATTCGGCATCTTATTTTACATCTAAGATTTCTTTACAGGAATTCTTAGATAAATTGTTAGAGCTTTACTATGATTCACCAATGGACGATTACTCTGAAAAATCAGTGTATGAAAAATTACATATCTTTGCTATTTTTAAAAATATGATTGAGTTCGATGTAGATAAAAAACTAGACAGAGAACTATATATGACTGTAATCAATGAAATGGAACAAGAAAATCTAGAATTTATCATGAAAATCCCAAAAGGGGTATCACAAAGTTATGTTACGACAATGTTAGTTTCCTATGCTGCTGGAGCTTCTTTTGTGAAAGTAGGAGAGGGATTTTTAAGGCACTTGTTAAAATTAACCGTGTTTAGCCATAAACCTACCTATGTTCACTCTGTCATGGTAGGAAAAATTGCTTATCTTATAGCACAGTATTTTTGGCTTGAGATTCCTGAGTATTTTATCGGAATCAGCGGAACTAAGACGGTAGAAGAGGTCAAGCTTAAGCGAGATGAGATTTTAGATTTTGTATGGATTTCAGCACTATGCCATGATATGGGGAAAATTTCTTATACTCATATTGTCTCTTTTTGTGTTCGTAGCTTAAATGACTATGAATTTAAAATGATCAAAGAGCATCCTGCAGGTATTAAGAAGGTGTTACAAGGAGACAAGATTGAAGGACAGATTTCGGAAATTTTGGATGTAGCCTTATATCATCACATTAGCTATGACGGTAAATTTGGATATCCTTGCAATGTTGAATTAGAGAAAGTGAGGGTCAAGAATATCATTCATTTGATTGCAGTGGCCGATTCTATTGATGCAGCTACTGATATTTGTGGACGTAGCTATCATGCAGGGAAAAGTTTTGAAACGGTAAAGCAAGAGATACTAGAATCAGCTGGGACAAGATATTGTCCAGAGTGTGCAAAATTATTACAGAATAATCAGAGCCTATGTGAAGAATTAAAGATGTTGATCGATGAATTTAGATATGAAATCTATTATAATTGTTTTGATCATAATGAAGTCGAATCCATGATAGAAGCTCCGAGAACAGGAGTGGCCTATGAATCTTAATAATTTATTAGAGATGCAAGGTATGTTAATCTTGCTTCTACTGTTAGGGATGATTTTATCTCGAATCAAGTTAGTGGATGAGAATGCAAAGACATTGCTAACAAATTTGGTTATTTATATTACGCTTCCTTGTTCTATCTTACAGTCCTTTATGGTAGAATTTGATGAGCAAATATTAGCAAGTGGAGCTATTATTTTTGTGGTTGCTATAGGAATTCAGGTAGGGAGTATGTTGCTAAGTACTCTGTTATTTCCAAAATACAAAGAGAAGAGAAAGAAGGTATTGCAGTATGCCACCATCTGTTCTAATGCAGGGATCTTAGGAAATCCCATAGCAGAAGGCGCTTTTGGTGCGATAGGATTACTCTATGCCTCTTTCTTTTTAATTCCTCAAAGAACCTTTATGTGGTCTTTTGGTTTGCGCTACTTTACGATGATGCCTAATAGAAGGCAATTATGGAAGCGCATTTTAACACATCCATGCATTATAGCAGTGGGTTTAGGAATCTTTATTATGGTGTTTACGATTCCAATTCCTGGAGTAATAGAGGCTACGATTCAGTCAGTAGCAAAATCAAATACCTTTTTATCTATGGTTTTAATTGGAAGCATTTTGACACAGGTTGAATGGAAAAAGGCGGTGGATAAACACAGCTTATATTATTGTTTTATTCGTCTTATTCTAGTGCCGGCCTTAGTATTTGGGGTATTGTCTTTGATTCATCAAGTGGCAGCAATGGACCCTGTTGTGATAGGGGTAAGCGTGTTACTTAGTGCTATGCCAGCTGCTAGTGTAACCGCAGTTATGGCAAATAAATATGGACAAGATGCGCTTTTTGCTGCTAAAATAGTAGCATTGTCAACCGTATTATCTATGGTGACAGCGCCGTTTTGGTGTTATATATGTATCTATAATGTATTCTCGTAACGATAGGAGCAATAGGCGAGGATTCATGAAAGAAAGAGGAGAAGTAAGTGAAAAAGATATTAGGAATAGGACTAGCTCTTTTGTTAGCCGTTCAAACGGTAGCCTGTGGTTATGAAATTGAGTTAACTACAGGGATAGCAAATGATGTAGTATACAAAATAGAAGATGCAGAAATTAGTGAAAAAGAATACTTGGTTTATTTACATACCTTAGCTGGCGAATATGCTGCTATTTATGGAACCGAACTATGGAACTTGGTAGATGAACAGGGGATTTTATTAGAACAAAGGATTATGGATTTAGTAGCAGCAGAGCTTTCACAAATTAAGGTAATGAATCTATTGGCCAAAGATTACGATATTCAAATAGAAGAAGAATTACAAAAAGAAATGGAGTTAGCTGCAGAATTATTTATAGAATCCCTCACAGAAGAAGAGAAAGAGTTTTTTGATATAAAGAAAGAAGATATTATTAAGATGTATGAAGAAAGATACATAGCTCAAACCTTATACCAAACCATCATCGAAGATATTTCACCAGAAATTAGTGATGATGAAGCTCGAATTATAACGGTACAACATATTTTATTTCGAACAGAAGATTTATCAGAACAACAAAGAGAAGAAGCTTTTGACTTAGCTTCTAGTGTTAGAACTATGGCATTAGAGGGGGAGAGTTTTGAAAGTTTGATTAGTAAATACAGTGAAGATGTGGTGGACAGTTACTCTTTTGGAAGAGGAGAAATGGATGAAGTGTTTGAAACTGCTGCGTTTCTTTTAGCGGAAGGCGAGATTAGTGAAGTGGTAATATCTAGTCATGGATATCATATTATTAAGTCTATTTCTACCTTTGAAAAGGAAGAAACAGATGCGAATAAAGAGGTGATACTTCAAGCGAAGAAAGAGGAGGCTTTTGAAGTGATTTACGATGAATATGTCCTAGGTTTGAGTACCATAAGCAATGACAAATTGATGGAAGAAATTCTAAGCGAAAGCCTTGATAACGTGAATGGAACAGATTTTTTAAATATATACGAAGAAAAATTAGCACTCTATTAAATAGAGTGCTAATTTTGTATTGACATTTTTATTTTTTAGATTTAAAATACAAAGGAAAAAAAGAATTTGGAGGATTTACAATGAAGGGTAATTTATCAATTCATAGTGATAATATATTTCCGATCATAAAGAAATGGTTGTATAGTGATCACGATATTTTTTACAGAGAGTTAATAAGCAATTGCTGTGATGCAATCACAAAATTAAAGAAGTTAGATATGATGGGTGAGTATAGTCTCCCTAATGATTATAAGGCACGAGTTGATGTAGTAGTAGATCCAGAGAAAAAGACACTTACCTTTTATGATAATGGACTTGGAATGACAGCGGATGAAGTAGAAGAATATATTAATCAAATCGCTTTCTCTGGCGCTACAGATTTTGTGGAAAAATATAAGGATAAGACAAATGAAGATGAGATTATTGGACATTTTGGTTTAGGATTTTACTCAGCCTTTATGGTAGCAGATGAAGTTCATATTGATACCTTATCTTTTAAAGAAGGTGCAAAGGCTGTTCACTGGGAATGTGACGGTGGAATTGAATTTGACATGGTAGATGGAAATAGAGAAGAAGTTGGAACTACGATTACTCTATTTTTGAACGAAGAATCACTACAATTTTGCAATGAATATAAAGCGAGAGAAGTGATTCAAAAGTACTGTTCTTTTATGCCAACAGAAATTTATTTGAAAAAGGCAGGAGAAGAGAAAGAGCCAGAATTGCTAAATGAAACTACTCCACTTTGGGCAAAGCATGCGAATGAGTGTAGCAAAGAAGATTATTTAGAGTTTTATAGAAAGGTGTTCCAAGATTATA